>JAPFFX010000361.1 GCA_026645375.1 Citricoccus sp. WCRC_4
GGATCTCGGCCTCGATGCGCCGAGCCTCGGCGTCGATGTCCGCCTGCGACTGCCCCACGCCGGGGGCGTGCGTGCCCACGGACCCGCCCGTCGGCACGGGACCCGCCGCGCCGGCGTCGGGCCCCGTGGTCCCGGACCCGGTGAGCCGCTCGAACGCCGAGACCCGGTCCTGGTCCTGGCCGTAGGCCTCGAGCAGGGCGGAGGCGGCCACGGCGCCGTCGAGGACCTCGGGCGCGGACGGGCCGATGACCGAGGTGGGGGACCACATCCGGGTCAGGGCGACCGGGGTCGGCGCGCCGTCCTCGTCCATGACGGTGACCACGGCCTGCCCGGTGCCGGCGGAGGTGAGGACCTCCTCGAGGTCGTACTCGGTGTGGGGGAACGTCTGCACGGCCTGCCGCAGCGCCCGGGCGTCCTTCGGCGTGAAGGCGCGCAGCGCGTGCTGGACCCGGTTGGCGAGCTGGCCGAGCACCTCCTCGGGGACGTCCTGCGGGGACTGGGTCACGAAGAAGACGCCCACGCCCTTGGACCGGATCAGCCGGACGGTCGTCTTGATCGCGTCGAGGAAGGCGTCCGAGGCGTCGCTGAAGACCAGGTGGGCCTCGTCGAGGAAGAACACCAGCTTCGGCCGGTCGGTGTCCCCGACCTCCGGCAGTTCCGCGAAGAGGTCCGCGAGCAGCCAGACCATGAAGGTGGAGAACACGCGGGGCCGCTGCTGCAGGCTGGGCAGCTCCAGGCAGGAGATGACGCCGCGGCCGTCAGGGGCCCGGCGCAGCAGCTCGGCGGTCTCGAACTCGGGGACGCCGAAGAAGGCGTCCATCCCGCCGGCGGCCAGCGCCGTGACCTCGCGCAGGATGACGTTGGCGGTGGACGTGGCCACCCCACCCAGGCCCCGCAGGTCCTCCCTGCCCTCGTCGCTGGTCAGGTGCATGACCACCGCGCGCAGGTCCTTGAGGTCGTCCAGCGGCAGCTCGCGCTCATCGGCCCAGTGGAACATCAGCTGCAGGCAGGACTCCTGGGTCTCGTTGAGGTCCATGATGCGGGCCAGCAGCAGCGGCCCGAAGGAATCCACCGTGGCGCGGACCGGGATGCCCCGGCCGTCCCCGCCGAGGGCCAGGAACTCGACCGGGAACGCCGCCGGTTCCCAGGGCATCCCCGTGGCGGTGGTCCGCTCGGTGAGCTTGTCGTTCGGGGTGGCCGCGGTGGCCAGCCCGGACAGGTCACCCTTGACGTCTGCCAGGAAGACCGGGACGCCGGCGGCGGAGAGCTGCTCAGCCATCACCTGGAGGGTCACCGTCTTGCCGGTGCCGGTGGCACCGGCCACCAGCCCGTGCCGGTTCATCATCGCCAGCGGCAGGCGGACCGGGGCATCGGCATGGACCACGCCGTCGACGACGGCGGCCCCCAGGGTGATCGCCGCACCCTCGGTCCGGTACCCGGCCCGGATGGTCTCCAGGAGCGCGGACGAGGCGCCGGGGGTGGGCCCGGACTGCGCCTGATGCGAGGACGTCGCCGGCGGTGATGACTGCTGGTCTGTCATGAAAGCATCCTAGGGCGGATGCAGGGGTGGACCTCGATAGATTGATCAGGCCGCCTCGACGCCGAGCGGCAGGACAGTGTCCGGCGGAAGCGCGGGGCACCGAGGGAAGCGAGCACCATGGCCGACAAACCGTACCGGGTCACCAGTGACAGCACCGGGCTGGGGTTCTGGTTCCGGCTCCGGTGGCGGCTGGCGTACATCGCCTCGTCCATCTACGGCTCCGCGGACCGGCAGGCCAGCCTGGACCCGAAGCGCGAACTGCGCAAGGAACGGGCGGCACGCCTGATCGCCGCGTACCGGGGCCAGGGGCGGGAGCCGTCGGAGGCGCTCCTCCGGGTCGCCCGGGAGGGCTGACCCCCGGGTCAGGTCAGGAGCAGGGCGACGGCGATCATCGCGGGGATCGCCACGATGGTCGTCACCAGCACGGTGTCCTTCGCCATGACCATGCCGGTCTCGTAGCGCGAGGCGGCCACGAAGACGTTCTGGGCCGTGGGCAGGGAACCGAGGACCACCGCGATGAGCAGCGCATCGCCCTCGAGGCCCATGACCGGGCCGGCCAGCAGCCAGGCCAGGGCCGGGTGGACGACGAGCTTGATGACGGAGGCCACGGCGACGTCCGCGCGGCGCCCCGCGGCCTTCTCCAGCGGGCGCGAGCCGACCAGGGACATCCCGAACGCCAGCAGCATGGCAGGGATCGACGCGCCGGCGATCAGGCTGACGGACTCGCCGACCGGGCCCGGCAGCTGCCAGCCGGTGGCCGAGAAGACCAGGCCCAGCGCCGAGCCGATGATCATCGGGTTCAGGGCGATGTGCCCCACCTGCCGCCAGAACCTGGCCCACCGGCTGACCGGGCGGATCGGACCGGCCCGGCGGCCGGCGTCGGGGCCCGCCTCGGCACCTCGACCGCGGGCCCGGGCCTCCGCGGCGGTGGTGGCGTCCAGGGAGGCGACGTAGATGGGCGTGTAGAGGGCGAGCTGGAAGATGAGCACGGGGGCGGCGAGCGCGGCGTCGCCGAGCACGTAGGCGGCGATCGGGATGCCGAGGTTCGCCGAGTTGACCATGGACGCGCTCAGCGCGCCGATGACGGTCTCGGAGCCGCTCCGGCGGGGGAGCAGGAACCGGGCCACCAGCAGGTAGAGACCCCCGGCCGCCAGCGCGGAGGCACTGGCGACGATCAGCTGGGGGCCCAGGACCGACTGCACGTCCGCGGCGGCGAGGGTGTCGAAGAGCAGGGCCGGGCTGGCCACGAAGAAGGCGGTGCGGGAGAGGACCTGCTGGCCGTGGGTGCCCAGGACCCCGGTGCGGCCGGTGAGGTAACCGACCAGGATGATCACCCAGACCACGGTGAACCCGGACAGTACCTCGACCACCGGGCGCCCCCCTCACTGCCTGACCGGAGGAGGCCCCGTGGCCGCTCTGGACATGAAGAGAGCGGGCGACGGGAATCGAACCCGCGTATCTTGCTTGGGAAGCAAGCGCTCTACCATTGAGCTACGCCCGCAGGACAGGAGCTTACGCGCCCGTCACGTGCTGTTCAGCTTACACGGTCTGCGCGGCGTGGCGTGCCACGTGCGTTCGGCGTGGCGATCGCGGTGGCCGTCCGGGTCCTCCGAGGGGGTGTGGTCCCCTGGCCCGCCGTCAGTCCAGGGTCAGTTCGCCGCCGGCCCGCCGCCCGCTCGCCGTCTGCGGGCTGGCGGGGCGGGACTGCCGCCGGGCCGCCGCCCGGCCGATGCCGTCCGCGTACCGGGTGAGCACCGGCCCGATGATCGCCAGGGCCATCACGTAGGCGGTGGCCAGCGCGGACACGTCGGTGGCCATGGCCCCGGAGGCCACCGCCAGGCCCGCGATGACGATGGAGAACTCACCCCGGATGGTCAGGGCCGCTCCGGCGCGCCATCGGCCGGCGGTGCCGATCCCGGCCCGTCGCGCCGCCCAGTAGCCCGTGGCGACCTTGGTCAGCGCCGTGACCAGGGCCAGCAGCAGTGCCCAGCCGAGCACCGGGGGCAGGGTGCGCGGATCCGTGTTCATGCCGAACAGCACGAAGAACAGGGCGGCGAAGAGGTCCCGCAGGGGTTCCAGGAGGTCCCGGGCCGTGTGCGCGGTGGCCCCCGAGATCGCGATCCCCAGCAGGAAGGCCCCGACGCCGGCCGAGACCTGCAGGGCCCCGGCCAGCCCTGCGACCAGCAACGCCAGGCCCAGCATCTTGAGCAGGAAGGTCTCCTGCTCGGGGGAGGCCACGAAGCGCGAGATCTGCGGTCCGAACCGGAGCCCCACGACCAGGACGACCGCGACGACCAGCAGGGCCACCCCGAGTGCCTGTGCCCCGGCGGCCAGGGAGAGCCCGCCGATCAGGGCGGTCAGCACGGGCAGGTAGACCGCCATGGCGAGGTCCTCGAAGACCAGGATGGACAGGATGACCGGCGTCTCCCGGTTGCCCAGCCGGCCGAGGTCGCCCAGCACCTTGGCGATGATGCCGGAGGAGGAGATGTAGGTGATCCCGCCGAGGACGACGGCGCCCGCCCCGCCCCAGCCCAGCAGCCAGCCGGCCGCGGCGCCGGGGAGGAAGTTCAGGACCAGGTCGACCAGCCCCGCCCGCCAGGACGCGCGCATCCCGGTGACCAGCTCCCGGGCCGAGTACTCCAGCCCGAGCATCAGCAGCAGCAGGACCACGCCGATCTCGCTGGCCAGGTGGGTGAACTCGCCGATGTCCTGGAAGGGGACCAGTTCCGAGTCGTGCGTCATGGGATTCAGGTCGCGGCCGAAGAGGATGCCGCCGTAGCCGATCGCCAGCCCGCCCAGCAGGTACAGCGGTACCGGCGACATCCCGATCCGGGCGGCGAACCGACCCAGTCCTCCGAGCAGCAGCAGGATGGCGCCGAGCTCGATGAGGGCCAGGGAGGTGGTGTTCACGGGATCACGGCGTCACAGGGACAGGATCTCGGCGGCCCGGCGCAGGCCCTCACCGGTCCCCACGATGATCAGCACGTCACCCTCCTCGAGGAGGAACTCCGGCCCCGGGGAGGGATGGGTGGTCCCGGCGCGGATCACCGCCACGATCGAGGCGGCGGTGCGGGTGCGCATGCGGGTGGCCCCCAGGGGTTCCCCGACGAACGGGGAGTCCGAGGCGAGCACCATCTGCCGGGTGGAGATGCCGGGGACCTCGGCGTGCTCGTCCTCGAGCTGGGCCACGAGCCGGGGAGCGGACAGCAGGGCCCCGAGCGAGGCGGCCTCCTCGTGGGACAGGGGCACCGAGGCCACGCAGGCGTCGGGGTCCTCGAGGGAGGACACGATCAGTTCCGTGTGGCCGTCCCGATGCGAGACGATGCCGATCCGGCGGCCGTCCCGCAGCTCGATCTCCTTACGTGAACCGATCCCCGGCAGCGGGGTCTCATGCACCGTCATGGGAAGAGGGTATTCCCCGTTCGGGCCCTGGCGCACGGCCGGTGCGCTATCGTTGCCCCGTGCTGCTCTCCGACCGCGACATCCGGGCCGAACTCGACTCCGGGCGCATCCAGCTGGACCCGTCCGCCCCGGAGATGGTGCAGCCCTCGAGCGTCGACGTGCGCCTGGACCGGTTCTTCCGGTTGTTCGACAACCACAAGTACGCGCACATCGATCCCTCCCAGCCGCAGGAGGACCTGACGCGGCTGGTGGAGGTGGACCCCGAGGAGGCCTTCATCCTGCACCCCGGGGAGTTCGTGCTGGGCTCCACCTATGAACAGGTCACCCTGCCCGAGGACATCGCCGCCCGGCTGGAGGGCAAGAGCTCCCTGGGCCGGCTCGGGCTGCTGACGCACTCGACCGCCGGGTTCATCGACCCGGGATTCTCCGGCCACGTGACCCTGGAGCTGTCGAACATGGCCACCCTGCCGATCAAGCTCTGGCCGGGGTCGAAGATCGGCCAGCTGTGCTTCTTCCGGCTGTCCTCACCCGCCGAGCACGCCTACGGCTCCGGCCCCTACCTCAACCGCTACCAGGGCCAGCGCGGACCCACGGCCTCGCGGTCCCACCTGAACTACCACCGCACCGTCATCGAGCGCTGAGCCGGGAGACTCCCCAGCCAGTCGCTCGCGCGTCCCGCGGGGAGGGTCCAGGCATCACTTGCTGGAATCGTCGCCTTCCGGGGTGCCGGGACACCGACGTTTCCCGATCCTGATTCGAGGGGGACGATTTCGCGGGGCGGCTCAGCGCCCGGCGGCGATCGCTTTCTCGACAATCCGGATCAAGCGTGCGAACCCCTGCCGCTGGTCCAGCCACGTGAGCCGGACGACGGCCCACCCGAGTTCACGGAACCGGTCATCGCGGTAGACGTCCGCTGCCTGCTGTTCGGCGGTGCGGTGATGTCTCCCGTCGTACTGGATGGCGATCCTCAGATCGCGGTAACCCAGATCGGCGACCGGCGTGTACGGGTCCGATGGATCAGCGGGCACCTGGACCTCCGGTTCGGGTAGGCCCGCATCGACCAGCGCGAGCCGGGCGCGGGTCTCGGCAGGGGAGTCCGCGCCGACCCTCGTCCTCTGGAGGGCGAGGCGAGCCCGGCTGATGCCCTTGACGGAGCCCGCACGGGTGACGGCCGCCGACAACCCGTCGATGGTGTCCTGGCCATCGATCCGTGTCCCGCGGCGCCATGGACGGTTGACGATCGCATCCGCCAGGATGACCAGGTCCGTCTGCTGCAGGCGTGGGTCGCTGCACAGATCGATCCACGTCCGGGCAGGAGTGGTCAGGGCGATGCCGTATCTGCCGGTCCGGTCCTGCCTGCTCAGCGGGCTTCGATGGGACACGATGCCGCGTCGCTGGGCAGGGGCCGTTCCGTCGGTCCACGTGAGGTGTATCCGCGGCTCGCGCTCCAGCGACGGCGGAACCGGGAGCCTGAGACAGTGCGCTGCCGTTGCGTGGGAGAGGACGGCCCCTCGGTAGTGCCGCACCAGGGCCGCGAGGGCGAGCGGCCCGAGGCCGTGGCCGGGTCGGTCATGCCCGGCTGGCCATTCCTGGCTGATCCCCGCCGGTGCGTAGACGCCGAATCCCAGCGCCACGATGTCCGGGGACTCCAGGCGGTGGCGCGGAACCCCAGCGGCACTTGCCTCGGCGCGGGTGAAGGGGCGAGAACCCAGAGGCTCCGGCAGCGGCTGGCGTGGGCGGGGCATGCGTCCATGGTGCTGGTTCCCGCGCGGCGGCGAGGCGACCACGCAGCGATCTGTGGATAACCCGGCGGGAGGCTGCCGGCGTCCGTGCCGCAGCGGGGCAGGTCGCATCAGGGGTGGGATCCGACGGCTAAGAGCCGGCGAGAAGGCGACGATCCCAACTATTGATCGTCCCGGTCACAGGCCACCGGGGGGCGGGCGTTCACTCCCGTGCTTCCCCCGGCCAGTACGATGCCCCGCATGAGCCACTCCACTCCGCCGGCGTCCGAGTCCACGTCGGCGCCCGGTCCGCGGCCGGCCGCCGCCGCCAACGACGCCGGCCCGCTCGCGCGCCGCCTGAACCGCAAGCACGTCACCGCCTGGGCGCTGTGGGACTGGGGCTCGGCATCGTTCAACGCCGTGATGGTGACCTTCGTGTTCGCCACCTACCTGGCCTCGGACGCCTTCGGCCCGGACGACCGGGGCACCCAGTGGCTGACCTCGGCCAATGCCATCGGCGGGCTGGTCATCGCGCTGACCGCACCCGTGATCGGCCAGCGCTCCGACCGCGGTGGGCGGCGCAAGCTCTGGCTGGGCCTCAACACCGCGGTGGTCATCACCCTGACGGCGCTGTGCTTCCTCGTGCGCCCGGAGGAGTCCTACCTGTTGCTCGGCGTCATGCTCATCGCCGCCGCCAACGTGGCCTTCGAGTTCGCCGGGGTGAACTACAACGCCATGCTGCTGCAGGTGGCCACGCCCGGGACCATCGGCAAGGTGTCCGGGATCGGCTGGGGCGCCGGTTACGTGGGCGGGATCTTCCTGCTGCTGGTCCTCTACGTCGGCTTCATCTCGGGGGACACCCACTGGTTCGGGATCACCGACGACGACGCGATGAACATCCGCGTGGTCGCCCTGTTCTCCGCCCTCTGGTTCCTCGTGTTCGCCCTGCCCCTGTTGTTCGGCGTCCCCGAGAACCGGACCGGCGTTCAGGGCGAGAAGGTCAGCATCCTGGAGTCCTACCGGATCCTGCTGCGCACCATCACCGGGCTGTGGCGCCGTGACCGCAACACCTTCTGGTTCCTCGTCTCCTCGGCGGTGTTCCGCGACGGCGTGGGCGCGGTGTTCGCCTACGGCGCCATCCTGGGCGTCACGGTCTACGGGGTGGACCCGGCGGACATCCTGATCTTCGGCATCGCCGCCAACATCGTGGCCGCGGCGGGGTCCTTCCTCGGTGGCTGGATCGACGACCGGGTCGGTCCCAAGCGCGTCATCCTGGGGGCCCTGGTCGGACTGATCGTCTCCGCCACCATCGTCTTCTTCCTCGACGGCACCACCGCCTTCTGGATCTTCGGCCTGGCGCTGTGCTTCTTCGTCGGGCCCGTGCAGTCGGCCTCGCGTTCCTTCCTCGGCCGGCTGACCTCGGAGGAGCGGGCCGGGGAGATCTACGGGCTGTACGCCACCACCGGCCGGGCGGTGTCCTTCATGGCACCGGCGCTGATCTCCGTGGCGATCGCCCTGACCGGGGATTCCCGCGCCATGGTGCCGGCCATCCTGCTGGTGCTCGTCCTCGGGATGATCCTGCTCCTGAGGGTCCGCGACCCGCGGGCCGACGAACGGCTGGGCGCTCGCTGACGCGGCCTCAGGACGGCATCCGGCGTCCCGGGACCGCGCGGCGCGGAACGGTGGTGAGCAGCAGGGACGCACGCTGATCCGGCGCGGCGCCGGCCCCGGGAGGCACCGGGTCAGGGCCGGCCGGAACGGCCACCCGGTCAGCGCGCCCTGACGCGCCCAGTAGTATGGGTTCGGACCCTCGAAGACGACGCTGGAGGCTGCCACGTGCTGATCGTGCTCATTGCGCTCTTCGCAGTGGCACTGGTGGCGCCGCTCATCTTCCGGTTCGCCGATCGCAACGGCTTCTACGTGCTGGCCGCCGTCCCGGCCATCGGGTTCGTCTGGCTCCTGTTCCAGCTCCCCGAGGTCCTCGCGCTGCAGAACAGCGTCAATTCCGGGGCCTCCCCGCCCGCCGCGGCCGGCACCGGACTGGTCCAGACCTACGGCTGGATCCCCGACCTGGGCGTCGAGCTGTCCTTCCGGATGGACGCCCTGGCCGCGTTCATGGGCCTGATCGTCCTGGGCGTCGGCGCCCTGGTCCTGGCCTACTGCGCCCGCTACTTCCAGCGCCGCGAGCCGCGGAACGCCTCCTTCGGAGCCCAGTTGGTGGCCTTCGCCGGCTCCATGTTCGGGTTGGTGACCACGGATGACCTGATCGTCCTCTACACCTTCTGGGAACTGACCTCGGTCCTGTCGTTCCTGCTGATCGGCTACTCGGCCCACCGTATCTTCGCCCGCCGCTCGGCCATCCAGGCGCTCGTGGTCACCACGCTCGGCGGACTGTCCATGCTGGTCGGACTCGTCATGCTGGGACAGGCCGCGGGAACCTACCGGGTCTCCGAGATCGTGGCGGCAGGCCCCGAGCTGCTCTCCGGCCCGTACGCCGGTGCGTTCATGGAGTGGGCCATCGTGCTGGTCCTCATCGGCGCCCTGTCCAAGTCCGCCCAGGTGCCCTTCCACTTCTGGCTGCCCGCGGCCATGGCCGCCCCCACCCCGGTCTCGGCCTACCTGCACGCGGCCGCCATGGTCAAGGCCGGCATCTACCTGGTGGCCCGACTGGCCCCGGCCTTCGCGGAGTCCGGCTGGTGGCAGGTGCTGGTGATCGGCGTCGGACTCTGGACCATGCTGGTCGGTGGCTGGCGGGCCCTGCGGCAGACGGACATCAAGCTCGTCCTGGCGTACGGCACGGTGTCCCAGCTGGGCTTCCTCATGGTGGCCAACGGCCTGGGCGACCGGGACGCCGCCATGGCCGGACTGGCGATGCTGCTGGCCCACGCACTGTTCAAGGCCCCGCTGTTCATGGTGGTCGGCATCATCGACCACGAGGCCGGCACCCGTGACCTGGCCCGGCTCTCGGGCATCGGCCGCAACCATCCGTGGCTGTTCGGCACGGCCGTGGTCTGCGCCGCCTCGATGGCCGGCATCCCCCCGCTGTTCGGCTTCGTGGCCAAGGAGACGGTCCTGGAGTCGCTCACGCACTGGGGCGAGCACGGTGCGGCGGACGCCGGCCTGTGGGCCACCGTCTGGGCCTGGACGCCGCTGGTCCTCGTGTCCATCGGCACGGTGATGACCGTCGCGTACTCCGCCCGCTTCCTGTGGGGGGCCTTCGCCACCAAGACCCTGCGCACGGACCGGGGCATGGTGACGGTGGAGGACACCCACTTCCACGGGCCCGTCACCGCCGGTGCCCTCGGGCCCTCCGCCCTGCTGGCCCTGGCCTGCGTGGTCGGTGCCTTCATCCCCGGCACCATGGAGGCCCTGCCCGCCGCGTTCGGCGCGTCGATGGCCCCCCTGGAGCCGGGCTCGGAACCCGCCTACCTGGCCCTGTGGCATGGCCTGACCCCGGTGCTCGGACTCTCGGTGGCGATCATCCTGGTGGGCCTGGTCCTCTATGCGGTCAAGGACCCGGTGGCCCGGTTCCAGGCCGCGGTCCCGTCCTGGGTGGACGCCCAGCGCCTCTACCGCTCCACGCTGGCCGTGCTGGACGACGTCTCCATCTGGGTCACCGGTCGCACCCAGCGCGGTTCGCTGAGCTACTACCTGTTCATCATCCTCGCGGTGGCGCTGCTCTCGCCGCTGCTGGCGCTGATCTTCCCCCAGGAGAGCGACGACGGCGCGCAGCTCGCGCAGTCCATCCTGGGCTCGGCGCAGTGGACGTGGGCGGACACCGTCGCCCAGGTCCTGGTCGGCGCGGCCATCATCGTCGGGACGATCGCCGCCGTGCGCGCCCGCAAGCGCTTCATGGCCGTCCTGCTGGTCTCCGTCACCGGGTACGGCCTTGCGGCGATCTTCGCCCTGCAGGGCGCCCCGGACCTGGCCCTGACCCAGTTGCTGGTGGAGTCCATCGTCCTGGTGGCCATGGTGCTGGGACTGCGGGTCCTCCCGCCGGGCTGGTACACCCGCCGCCGCGCGGAGTTCCGCGTGCCCCGCGCCATCCTCGGGATCTCCTTCGGCGTGGTGATGATCGCCGTGGCCATCACGGTCCTGGCCTCCCGCACCGCCGCCCCGATCTCCCTGGAGATGCCGCAGCTCGCCTACGAGGAGGGCGGCGGCGCGAACATCGTCAACGTCCTGCTGGTGGACATCCGCGCGTGGGACACCTTCGGGGAGATCACCGTGCTGGCGGCCGCCGCCACGGGCGTGGCCTCGCTGGTCTTCATCCAGCACCGGGACCGCCGCACCGGCAACCTGCAGGAGATCGCCTCGGGCTCGGTCGGACGGTACCGCCCCCAGGGCCCGCAGGAGAGGCAGGAGCTGGCGGCCGTCCGCAAGTTCGCGATCGTGGACCAGGACCAGTGGCTGGTGGCCGGGCGGACCGTGGCCCCGGAGCGCCGTTCCATCATCTTCGAGGTGATCACCCGGCTGATCTTCCACGTGATCATCCTGTTGTCCATCTACCTGCTGCTGGCCGGGCACAACAGCCCGGGCGGTGGTTTCGCCGGGGGACTCATCGCCGGACTGGCCCTGACCATCCGCTACCTGGCCGGCGGTCGCTACGAACTCGAGCAGGCCATGCCCATCCCGGCCGGTGTGCTGCTCGGTTCCGGCCTGGCCGTGGCCGCGCTGACGGGAGCCGTCCCCCTGCTGTTCGGCGGCCAGGTGTTCCAGTCCGCGATCGTCGAGTTCACGCTGCCCGTGTTCGGTGACATCAAGTTCGTCACCTCCACCATCTTCGACATCGGTGTCTACCTCGTCGTCGTCGGCCTCGTCATCGACGTGCTGCGCTCGCTCGGTTCCGAGGTGGACCGCCGCTCGGAGACCGAGGGGGCCGCCCAGGCCGAGGCCGCGCAACGACGTCGGGAAGCCCAGGCCCAGTCGGCCGCGGCCCGCGCAGCCGCCGCCGGTGCCCCGGCAGACGCCACCGTGTCCGCCCACTCCTCCCACGCCGGCACCCCCGCCGGTCGCGGGGCCTCCGCGGGCGCAGCCTCCGGGCACACCGGGCCCGACCTCGGCACCGGGACGGTGACCCCATGAGCGTGAACATCGTCCTGCTGCTCGTGATGGGCGTGATGTTCGCCGGCGGCGTCTACCTGCTGCTGGAGCGCACGCTGACCCGCGTGCTGCTGGGCCTGATCCTGATGACCAACGCCACGAACCTGCTGATCCTCATCATGGCCGGGGCACCGGGACAGGCGCCGATCGTCGAGGACGGACTGGAGCCCTCGGCGTACTCGGACCCGCTGCCCCAGGCGCTGACGCTGACCTCGATCGTCATCTCCTTCGCCATCACCTCGTTCATGCTGGGCATGATCTACCGGTCCTGGAAGCTGGGCCGGCGCGACGAGGTCCTGGTGGACACCGAGGACGTCAAGGTGGCCGAGCAGCCCTCCTTCGACGCCGAGGACGACGCGGAGCTGCTGGAGGAGACCTCCGAGTTCCTCGACGAGTACGAGGACCCGAACGCGGACTACGAGCACGCCACGGCCATCAACCCGTCCACCGGCGCGCTGCCGGTCAAGCACCAGCGGGACGGTTCGGTCCGGGTGCGGTCGCAGGTGGGACGGCAGGAGAAGCCCATCCGCGGTGGCCGCCGGGCGGCCCAGGAACCGGAGGAGGGTGAGCATCCCGTCGGCTCCAGCGGTCACGACGACCACCTCCCGGATGAGGACGAGCGGGCCGGCAGCCCACGGGCGCGGCCGCCGAGGTTCCCGGAACAGCAACGAGATGACCGCAGGCAGGACAAGCGCGACGACGGACCGGGTGCCCGGGGCCGCCGGCGGAAGGGAGAGGGCTGATGGACCAGGGCCTCGTCTCCCTCGCCCCCCTGGCCGTGCTGCTGCCCATCCTGGGCGCGGCGCTGGCGTTCATGCTGGTGCGCCGGCCGCGGGCCCAGATCGCCGCGACGGTCTCCACGATCACGGTGACCCTGGCCCTCGAGTGCCTGCTGCTGGCCGCCACCTGGGACACCGGGGCGGTGGCGGTGTTCGTCGGCGGCTGGGAGGCCCCCTGGGGCATCACCCTGGTGGTCGACCGGTTCTCGGCGCTGATGCTGGTGATCTCCTCGGCGATCGTGCTGGCCGTGCTCGTCTACGCCTCCGCGCAGGGCGTCACGGACCAGGACCAGGGTGGCCCGGTCTCGATCTTCCACCCGACCTTCCTCATCCTGGTGGCCGGGGTGTCCAATGCGTTCCTGGCCGGTGACCTGTTCAACCTGTACGTCGGCTTCGAGATCCTGCTGACCGCCTCCTACGTGCTGCTCACCCTCGGGGGCACCGGTCCGCGCGTGCGTGCCGGCGTGACCTACGTGGTGGTCTCGGTGATCTCCTCGGTGATCTTCCTGATCGCGATCGCCATGATCTACGGCGCCACCGGCACCGTGAACATGGCGGACCTGGCGGTCAAGCTGGCCCAACTGGACCCGGACGTGCAGATGGTGCTGCACGTGATGCTGCTCGTCGGCTTCGGCATCAAGGCCGCGGTGTTCCCGCTGTCCTTCTGGCTGCCGGACTCCTACCCGACCGCCCCGGCCCCGGTCACCGCGGTGTTCGCCGGACTGCTGACCAAGGTCGGTGTCTACGCGATCGTGCGCACCGAGACGCTGCTGTTCCCCGGGGACCGGGTGAACGTCCTGCTGCTGGTGGTCGCCCTGCTGACGATGATCGTGGGCATCCTGGGCGCGCTGGCGCAGAACGACATCAAGCGTGTCCTCTCCTTCACCCTGGTCTCGCACATCGGCTACATGGTCTTCGGCCTGGGCCTGTCCAACGTGCTGGGGCTGGGGGCGACCATCTTCTACGTGGTGCACCACATCACGGTGCAGACCTCGCTGTTCCTGGTCACCGGACTGATCGAGCAACGGGCGGGCACCGCGAACGTGGACCGGCTCGGGGGGCTGGCCCGGATCTCCCCGCTGATCGCCGTCCTGTTCTTCATCCCCGCCATGAACCTGGCCGGGATCCCGCCGTTCTCCGGCTTCCTCGGCAAGGTCGGCCTGATCCAGGCCGGCGTCGGGGCGCAGACCACCATGGCCTGGGCGCTGGTCATCGGCTCCGTGGTCACCTCCCTGCTGACCCTGCTGGTCATGGTGCGCGTATGGACCCGCGCCTTCTGGCGCCGCGTGGAGGACGTGGAGCACCCGCCGTCCAAGCTCGTGCTGGCCATGGAGACCAGGGAGTCCCTGCTCGCCACCGCGGCTCCCGGGGACGCCGGGGACCGGGCCGAGCGCCGCGCCCCGGCCGTCACGGGTCCGCGTGGCCCGACGGCCGGGCTCGTCGGCCCGACCATCGGGCTGGTCGCCCTGGGACTGTCCTTCACGGTGCTCGCGGGGCCGCTGTACTCCTTCTCCGACCGCGCCGCCACGGACATGCTGGCGCGGACCCCGTACATCGAGGCGGTGCTGGGCCCGGAGGCCGCGGAGCTTGCGGCCATGGACATCGACGAGCTCCAGGACCGGGGCATCGTCGCCCCACCGGACCAGGAGAACTCCGGACCGGGCTACCTCCAGCCGCTCGACGGGGCGGACAGCGAGGGTGACGACGCCGGCACCCGGCCGGGCGGGGAGGTCCCCGGCGAGCCCGGGGAGACCGGGGACGCGGAAGGAGGGCAGCCGTGAGCACGACCGACGAGGAGCAGGAGGGCAAGCGCCCGTTCTGGACCCAGTGGCCCATCCTGCTCGGGCTGACGCTGACCTGGGGCGCGCTGTGGCAGGACTTCTCTTCAGGCGTCCTGCTCGCCGGTGTCCTGTTCTCCGTGCTGGTCCTGTGGTTCTACCGGTTGCCCCGGGTGCACTTCTCGGACCGGTTCAACCTCTGGTACATCCTGGTCTTCACCGTGCGGTTCCTCGGCCACGTGGTGACGGCCTCGGTCAGCGTGGCCTGGGACGCCATCACCAAGGGCCCGAGCATCGTGAACTCGGTGGTGGCCGTGCAGCTGCGCAGCCATGACGACCTCATCGTCACCCTCACGGGACACGCCCTCGCCCTGGTCCCCGGTTCGCTGGTCATCGACGTGGACCGGCCCAGCTCCACCCTGTTCCTGCACGTGCTGGACGCGGGGAACGCCGAGGCGGTCGAGGGGTTCCGGAACGAGGCGCTGTCCACCGAGGCCGCCATCATCCGCGCCATCGGCACGAAGGCCGACCTCGCCCTGGTCAAGGACGACGAGGCCCGGCGCGCCACCGTGAGCGCGGGGAGGGGGAGGTCATGAGCCTGCTGGACATCGCCGGTTACATCAGCCTGGCCCTGCTGGCGGCGGGCGGGATCGCGGCCATCTACCGGATCGTGGTGGGGCCGTCCATCCTGGACCGGGCCATCGCCACCGACGTCCTGCTGATCGTCATCTCCTCGGCGCTGTGCGTGGAGATGGCCCTGAACCACCACACGGACAACATCGTGTTCGTGGTGGTGGCCTCCGTGATCGGGTTCGTCGGATCGGTGACGCTGTCCCGGTTCGTCGCCGAGCGCAAGAAGGAGCCGGTCGAGCATGCTTGAGTCGTGGCCCGAGATCGCCGACGGGATCGCCGCCGTCCTGCTGATCCTGGGGGCCTCCCTGTCCACCGTGGCCGGCATCGGCCTGTTGCGCTTCCCGGACCAGCTCTCCCGGATGCACGCCGGGACCAAGCCCCAGGTGCTGGGACTGTTGCTGGTCCTGGTGGCCCTGGCCTTCGCCTGGCGGGCGTGGGTCTGGGTCCCGGTGCTGGTCCTGGCCTGGGTGCTGCAGATGCTGACCGCACCGGTCTCCGCCCACCTGGTGGGCCGGGCGGGGTACCGGACCAAGCACCTGAGGCGGGAGATGCTCTACACGGACGAGCTGGCCGACGTCGTGGCCAGTCACGACGACCAGGGCCGGCCGGCGGCCGCCGCGGACCGGCGCACCGTGCCCCAGCCCGATCCCACGGACCATCACGGCCGGGACTGAGGGCTGAGGGGACTGGGGGCCGGCCGGGAGGGCGGCTGCGCGAGACGCAGGGCCCGCTGTCCCGGCCGGCCTGCCGGCTCAGACCTCCGCGCGGCCGGCCTTGGCGGACTTTCCGGAACGGGCCTGCATCCGCTCGATGGCCTCGTGGGCCCCGCGCTGGGAGGTGACCCGGATCAGGGCGGCGATGCCCGCGGCGATCGCGGCGAAGGCGATGGCCTCCCACATGTTGTTGTCCGTGTCCTCGAGGTCCTTGGGGGCATCGTGACCGGTGACCTTCTTCCAGCCGAACTCGACGACCTTGGTGCCGATGAGGCCGCCGGCGATCGTGACGCCGGTGGTGATGAGCTTGCTCACGAGGGTGTTCATGCGGGGTACCTCCGAAGACGATGGACGTTTCCGGGATCAGCCTATCGGCTCGTCGGACCCGTCATGCGGCAGAGGCCCTGCGCTCAGCGGGCCCGTGTCCTCGAGGGTGTCCTCGGCGCCGAGGCACTGCGCCATGTCCTCCAGGAACCGGGCCACGTCCGGGCGCGACGCCTCCGGGACGGCCTCGGCCACCTCCATCATCCGCCGGTGCATGAGCGACAGGCGCGCGCGGACCTCGGCGTGGGCATGGTCGGTGGCCACGACGACCACGGAACGCCGGTCCCGGGGATGGGGCTGCCGTCGCAGGTGGCCGGACCGGCCCAGCCGGTCCAGCAGCTTCGTGGTGGAGGCGGTGGAGATGCCCAGGTGGGTGGCCAGCGCGCGGGGCGTGACGGCCTCGCCGGCCCCCTGGCGGGCGATGACGAAGCGCAGGGCGTCGACGTCGGTGGCGTTCATGTCCATGCCCTCGCTCATCCGCCGGCGCATGTCCCGGTCGGCGACCCGGAACCGGCGGAGGGCATGGAGGATCCTCACGGCGCTGTCCGGCTCCTCGAACCAGTACCCGCGAGACCGCTCGTTGTCCGGTAGATCGACCACGCCCCTGATGGTACGCTCAATTTCACTAGCCAGGCTAGAAACACTACGATCGTGATACATCGCACCCGGGACGCTTAGGCTATGAGCGACGACGCCGGCATCGCCCGGAAGGGGAACCCGCCATGGAGCAGACGACCGACGACCACGTGATCCTCGTGGACGACGAGGGCCGCACCGTGGGCCTGGCCCCCCGTGCCACCGTCCACGACGAGTCCACCCCGCTGCACCGCGCGTTCTCCTGCTACGTCTACCGCGACGACGGCCATGTGCTGGTCACCCGCAGGGCGCTGTCCAAGCGCGCGTGGCCGGGGGTCTGGACCAATTCCTTCTGCGGTCATCCCCGGCAGGACGAGGACGGACTCGACACGGTGAACCGCTATGCGCGCCATGAGCTGGGCCTGGTGCTCGAGGACGTGCGCTGCGTGCTGCCGGACTTCCGGTACCGCGCCGTGGACGCCTCCGGGATCGTGGAGAACGAACTCTGCCCGGTCTACGTGGCCCGGGCCGCCGGCCCCGTCCGGCCCAATCCCGAGGAGGCGATGGAACACCGGTGGGTGAGCCCGGAGGAGCTGGACCGGTGGGTGGGCGCGGCCCCGTGGTCCGTGAGCCCCTGGCTGGTCGAACAGCTTCCCGGGGTCCTGCCGGTCCTGGCGGGCGGCGCCCGGGACCGCGGGGGGAGCAGGCCATGAGCAGCGTCGAGCGCGAGATCCAGCACGCCCTGGACCAGGGCGCGGCCCGGTCCGAGCGGTTCGGCACCGGGCACCGGGACCTCTGGGCCGCCCTGTCCGCGGCGGTCGAGGGCGGCAAGCGCTTCCGACCGCACCTGCTGACCGAGACCCACGCCGCGCTGGGCGGCACCGAGCCCGGACCCGTGGACCGCGTCGGTGCGGCCCTGGAGATCCTGCACACCTCCTTCGTGGTGCACGACGACGTCATCGACGGCGACGAGGTGCGGAGGGGCCGGCTGAACGTGTCCGGCACCTTCGCCGCGGAGGCCCGGCAGCGGGGCGCGGCCGAGCCGGTCGCCCACCACTACGGGGCGGCCGCAGGACTGCTGGCCGGTGACCTGGCCCTCATCACCGCCACCCGGATGATCGCCCGCTGCGGTGCGTCCCCGGAGGTGACCGAGAACCTGCTGGACCTGCTCGAGGACGCGGTGCACGCCTCCGCGGCGGGTGAGCTGGCCGACGTCGGGCTCGCCCTGCCGGTGGACGGGCGGACGGCGAGCGTGGCGGACGCCGTGCGCGTGGCCGAGCTGAAGACGGCCGTCTACTCCTTCGTGCTGCCCCTGCAGGCCGGTGCCGTGCTGGCCGGGGCCCCGGCGGCGGCGGTGGCGGCGCTGGCCCCGGTCGGCCGCCACCTCGGCATCGGCTTCCAGCTGCTCGACGACCTGCTCGGCGTGTTCGGCGACCCGGAACGGTCGGGCAAGGGCACCCTGTCCGACCTGCGCGAGGGCAAGCCCACCGCGCTGATCGCACACGCCCGGTCCACCGGCGCCTGGGCCGAACTGCGCGCGCTGGTGGGCAACCCCGTCCTCGACGACCGCGGCGCCGACCGCGCCCGCGCGCTGCTGACGGACTGCGGCGCCCGCCAGAGGGTCACCGCCCTGGCCAACGAGTTCCTCGACGACGCCCTGGCCGCCGCCGGCCGGCCACCGCTGGCCCCGGCGCTGCACGCCGTGCTGGCCGGGATGGCCGAGGAGATCCGGCAGGCGGCGACGTCGGCCCTGCTGGCGGCCCCGGACCGCGGGAGGACGCCTGCTCCGGCATCGGACACAGTGCCCGGCGCGGTTCCCGGGGCTACCCCCGCGGGCCTGCCGCGCCGCGCGGGGGCCCAATCCCTGGCGGGACGCTCATGAGCACCACGGACCACCGCTACGACGACGTCGCCCAGGCCAGCGCCGCCCAGGTCATCGCCGGCTACTCGACGTCCTTCGGCTGGGCGACCCGGCTGCTGGCCCAGCCGGTGCGGACCCACGTGCGGAACATCTACGCCCTGGTGCGGGTGGCCGACGAGATCGTCGACGATCCGGACCCCGCCCTGACCCCAGCATGGCGCCGGGAGCAGCTGGACGAGCTCGAGGCCGAGACCTACCGCGCCCTGGACAGCACCCGCAGCTCCAACCTCGTGGTGCACGCCTTCGCGCTGACCGCCCGCCGGTTCGGGATCGGGCCCGAGCTCGTGGGGCCGTTCTTCGCCTCCATGCGCGCCGACCTGGTCCGCTCCCGGCACGACGCCCAGAGCCTGTCCGACTACGTGCACGGTTCCGCCGAGGTGGTCGGGCTGATGTGCCTGCGCGTGTTCACCGGTGGTGACGCGGCGGCCTACGAGCAGCTCCGGCCGGGGGCCGAGCGACTGGGCGCGGCATTCCAGAAGGTCAACTTCCTGCGAGACCTCGCGGACGACCACGACCAGCTGGGCCGGACCTATTTCCCCGGCCTGGATCCGGCCGCGTTCAGCGACGCCCACCGGGACGAACTCCTGGACGACATCGACGCCGACCTCGCGGCCGCCGCGGAGGCCATCCGGCTGCTGCCGGACTCGAGCCGACGCGCGGTGCGGGCGGCCCACGCGCTGTACTCGGCCCTGTCCCGGCGGTTGCGGTCCACGCCGGCGGCCCGGATCCGCGAGGCCCGCATCCGGGTCCCGGACGGACAGAAGGCCGTGATCCTGGTGAAGGCCCTGGCAGGAAGGACAGCATGAGCGAGCGAGTCGTGGTCATCGGCGGGGGGATCTCCGGGCTGGCCTCCGCGGCCCTGCTGGCGCGGGACGGTCACAGCGTGGACCTCGTGGAGGCCCGCGAGGACTTCGGCGGCCGGGCGGGGAGCTGGGAGCGGGACGGGTTCCGGTTCGACACCGGCCCGTCCTGGTACCTGATGCCCGAGGTCTTCGACCACTTCTTCCGCCTGCTGGGCACCTCCGCCGCAGCCGAGCTGGACCTGGAACAGCTCGACCCCGGCTACCGGGTGTTCTTCGAGGGGGAGTCCCGGCCGCTGGACATCGCCGCGGACCGGCAGGCCAACGTGGAGCTCTTCGAACAGGTCGAGCCCGGGGCCGGCCGGGCGCTGGAGCGGTACCTCGACTCCGCGGAACGAACCTATGACATGGCCATCAGCCGGTTCCTGTACACCTCCTTCACCTCCTACCGCCCGTTCCTCGCCCGCGAACTGCTCGCCCAGCTCCACCGCCTCGGGCCGCTGCTGCTGGAGTCCCTGGAGCGGTTCACCGGCCGGCACTTCACCGACCGCCGGCTGCGGCAGGTGCTCGGCTACCCCGCGGTGTTCCTCGGCTCATCCCCGGACCGGACCCCGAGCATGTACCACCTGATGAGTGCCCTCGACCTGACCGGCGGGGTGCTGTACCCGCAGGGCGGATTCACCCGGCTCATCGACGTGATGGTGCGCCTGGCCCGCGAGTCCGGCGTCCGGCTGCACGCGGAGACGGCGGCCACGGCCATCGTCACGGAACCGCCCGGCACCGGTCGCCGCGGGAGCCGCGGGGTGCGTGGCCGGGTCTCCGGTACCCGGGCGCGGGCCACGGGGGTGCGCGTGCGCGGACGGGACGGGGCCGAGCGCGTGCTGCCGGCCGACGTCGTGGTGTCCGCCGCCGACCTGCACCACACGGAGACCACCCTGCTCCCGCAGGACCTGCAGACCTACCCGGAGGCGTACTGGCGCAAGCGCACGTCCGGCCCCGGTGCGGTGCTGGTGATGCTCGGGGTGCGCGGGGAGTTGCCGCAACTGCCCCACCACTCCCTGTTCTTCACCCGTGACTGGGATGCCAACTTCGGGGCCATCCGCGCCGGTGACGTCCCGGACCCGGCCTCGGTCTACGTGTGCCGGCCCTCGGCCACGGATCCGCACGTGGCGCCGGCCGGCCACGAGAACCTCTTCGTCCTGGTCCCGATGCCCGCCGATCCCGGCCTGGGCGGCGGAGGGCAGGACGGCGGCGGGGACCCGACCGTGGAGGCCATCGCCGATGCGGCCATCGACCAGGTCGGCCGCTGGGCGGGCGTGCCCGACCTGGCCGAGCGGGTGGTGGTCCGCCGCACCGTGGGGCCGGCCGACTTCGCCCGCGACCTCGGTGCCTGGCGGGGCGGCATGCTCGGCCCCGCGCACACCCTGGCCCAGAGCGCCATGTTCCGCACCGGCAACGTCTCCCGCCGCGTGAAGTCCCTCTACTACGCCGGTTCCAGCACCATCCCGGGCATCGGCCTGCCGATGTGCCTGATCAGCGCGGAGATCCTGCTCAAGCGGTTGCGCGGAGACCACTCCGCCAGCCCGCTGGCCGAACCGCTCGTTCCCACGGCCGGCGGACCGACGGCGGCCGGCCCGGTCCCGGCGGGAGCGGGGGACGCATGGCGGTGATCTACCTCGCCTCGCTGCTGGCCAGCCTCGGCTGCATGGTGCTGCTGGACCGCCGGTTCCGCCTGGTGCTCTGGCGCGCCCCGCGGACCGGCGCCGTGGTCCTGGCCGTGGGACTGGTCTTCTTCCTGGCCTGGGACCTGGCCGCCATCGCCTCCCAGCACTACGCGGCGGGCAAGAGCGAGGCCATGACCGGCATCATGCTGGCCCCCGAGCTGCCGCTGGAGGAGATCCTCTTCATCCTCTTCCTGTCCTACCTGACCCTGGTGCTGCGCGGCCTGCTGGTTCTGGCCCTGGGCGGACGGGCACGCGCGGACCGCCCGGGCCGGCCGGGCCGACCAGCACGCCGGACGCTGGCGACGGGGGAGCGGTCATGAGCTATCCGGTCCTGGCCCTGGCCTTCCTGGCGCTCGCCGCGGCGGTGGCCGTGGTCGCCACCCGGCGCCGGCGGCTCGGACCGAGGTGGTGGGCCGTGACCGGCCTGACGATCCTCGCCCTGATGGTCCTGACCGCCGTGTTCGACAACCTCATGATCGCCGCGGACCTGTTCCGGTACAACGAGGAGCTGCTGGTGGGTTGGTATCTCGGCCTGGCCCCAGCGGAGGACTTCGCCTGGCCCCTCGCCGCCGGGCTGCTGCTGCCCTCGCTGTGGGAGCTGCTGCACCCCGTGCCCGCCTCCCCGGCCACGCCAGGACCTGACGCCCGGCTCAACCCGCGGAGCCAGCCCCGGGAGCGGTCATGACGATGGTGCTGGGTGAGGCGACACGCCAGCTGCTGGGCTCGTCCCGGCCGGTGAGCTGGGTCAACACCGCCTATCCGTTCGCGGCGGCCTACCTGCTCTCGGGCGGCGGGATCACCGCGGAACTGGTGATCGGAACCCTGTTCTTCCTGATCCCGTACAACCTGTTGATGTACGGGATCAACGACGTCTTCGACTACGAGTCCGATCTGCGCAATCCGCGCAAGGGCGGCATCGAGGGCATCGTGCTGTCGGACCGGTGGCACGGGGTGACCCTGTGGGCCTCCGGCCTGCTGGCCCTGCCCTTCGTGGTGGCCCTCGTGGCCTTCGGGGACCTGGTCTCGACCCTCGTGCTGGCCGTGACGCTGGCGGCGGTGGTCGGTTACTCGGCCCCGCGGATCCGGCTCAAGGAACGGCCGGTGCTGGACTCGATGACCTCGTCCACGCACTTCGTGGGCCCGGCCGCGTTCGGCCTGGCCCTGGCTGACGGAGCCTGGACGGTGACGGCGGCCGCCTCCCTCGTGGCGTTCTTCCTGTGGGGCATGGCCTCTCAGGCCTTCGGCGCCGTGCAGGACGTCACCGCGGACCGTGAGGCGGGCATCGGCTCGATCGCCACGGTCCTGGGTACCGCCACCACCGTGCGCGCGGCCATCGGGCTGTACGCGGCGGCCGGCGTCGTGATGCTGCTGGCCGGCTGGCCCGGGGCGCTGGCGGGGCTGCTGGCGATCCCGTACATCCTCAGCATCCTGCCGTTCCGCTCGCTGCCCGACGACCGCTGCGAGGAGGCCAACGCCGGCTGGCGGCGGTTCCTGTGGCTGAACATGCTCACCGGCTTCGCGCTGACGATGCTCTTCATCTGGATCGGCCTGCATGGCTGAGCGCACCCGCACCCGCACCCGGACCCGGGCACGGCCCCTGTGGGCGGAGGCCTGGCGGGTCCTGAAGGTCGAGGGGCGGTGGACCGGACTGGTCGCGGACGCCGCCGCCGCGCTCACCGTGGTCAGCCTGCTGGCCGGCCTGCTGGACGGTGTCGTGGCCGTCGCCCTGTTCGCGCTGGTGCTGCTGGGCCACGTCGTGGTCCGGCTCGCCCCGCTGCAGCCCGCCGTGCAGGCCGGCACCGCCGTGGCCCTGCCGGCCGCCGCCTGGGCGGCCATGGCCGATGCCTACCAGCGGATCTCCTGGCTGGACATCGCCGCCCACTTCGCCGTGACCGGGCTGCTCGCCGTCCTGGCCACGGCCGGGGTGTACCGGGCGGGCTGGCTGCGTCCGGGCGGAACCGCCGCCGGGACCGTCCTGCTCGCCACCGCCCTCGGGGTCCTGCTCGCCGTGGCCTGGGAGTTCGGCGAATGGGTGGGGCACACCTCTCTGGATCCGGCCATCCAGGTCGGGTACGACGACACGATCGGGGACCTGGCCGCCGGCCTCACCGGTTCCCTGGCCGCGGGCGTGCTCTACCGCCGGCTGACCACGGACGGGAGCACGCCATGACCACGGACGGCCCCGACGTCACCGTGGTGATCCCCGCGCGCGACGACGCGGTCCTGCTGGACCGGTGCCTGCGCGCCCTGGCCCGCCAGACCCGGGAGCCCGCAGAGGTGATCGTGGTGGACAACGCCTCCACCGACACCACGGGCGAGGTCGCACGGGCCCACGGGGCCACCGTGGTCGAGGAGGACCGGATCGGGATCTGGGCCGCCGCCGCGGCCGGCTACGACGCCGCCCGCAGCCCGGTCATCGCCCGGCTGGACGCGGACTCCGTGCCGCCCGCGGACTGGGTCCAGAAGGTGGCGGCCGGACTGCAGCGCCGGCCGTCCGCCGCGGCGATCACGGGCTGGGGGGTCTTCGAGGACCTGCCCAGGCCCGTGGGGGTGCCGGTGGCGGCCCTCTACCTCGGCGCCTACTACGTCCTGGGCCACGCGGCGGCCGCGGGCCCCGTGCTGTGGGGATCGAACATGGCCCTGCGCCGCACGGCCTGGCACGAGGTCAGGGACCGTGTGCACCGCTGGGAACGGGAGGTGCACGACGACATGGACCTCGCCCTGGCCCTCGGCCCCCGCCACGAGGTGAGCTTCGATCCCCGGCTCGTGGTCGGCGTCTCCGCGCGATCGCTCAAGGGGGCCTCCCAGCTCGTGCGGCGCGTGCGCCGGGCCCGGCGCACCCTGGAGGTGAACTTCAACGAGTCCCAGCCGTGGGAACGGTGGGCGGAACGGCTCAGGGCCGCTCCCAGTCCTCGATAGGACCGGGCACCACCTGGAACAGCGGATGGACCTCCGGGTCGGTCACCTCGCGGAGGGCGGCGTGCTGTTCCGGGCTGCGCTCGGCGAGCTTGGCCAGCAGGTGTCGCCATTCGTAGGCCACCTGGCCCTGGGTGACCGGGATGGGCCGCACCGGCGTCATCGGTGGCGTGGCCGGTGGTGTCACCGACGGGATGCCCTCCGCCCCGGACGCCCCGTCCTCCGTGCTCGTCTCGGCCACCGCCGGCGGACAGTCGATCCGGGACCGGTCGAAACGGTAGCCACGCCGCTCGGCCTCGTCGGCGAGCACGGCCAGGTACGCGCCCACGGCCGCAGGGGTGTCCGCGTGGCGCCGGAAGCGGACCAGTTGGGGATGGGAGCGGTAACCGCGGGTCCGTCCCGCCAGGACCGCCTGGGCCAGCAGGGCCTCCCGCCAGCCACCGGTCAGGCCCGGCCGGTCGAGGTATCGGGGGTGCAGGGTCCACAGGCGCATGCACCCATCCTCTCGCGGATGCCGCCCACGCGTCCCCGGCGCTCCCCGGAGGAGTCAGCGGGACCGGCCCTGGCCGGCGTCGAGCGTCTCGACGGCCGGTTCGCCGGCCTCCCGGGTCCGGGCCCGCCGGTGACGCCAGGCAGCGATCCCGGCGAGGACCGCCGCGCCGGCCAGGAACGGCAGGCCCAGCCGCCACACCTCCCATTCCACCTGCGTGGCCAGCGCGATGCAGGAGACCAGCCCGGCAACCGGCAGGAACGCGGGGACCCGGAAGTGGCGGTGGCCCACCGTGTCCCGGCGCAGCACGAGCACGGCCGCGTTGACGGCCGCGAACACCACCAGCAACAGCAGGACCATCGTGCTGGCGAGGACGTCCAGGGTGCCGGTGAGTGCCAGGACGAGGGACAGGGCGGTGGTGACCAGGATGGCCACCCACGGGGTGCGGCGCCGGGGCAGCAGCCTGGACAGCACCGGCGGCAGCAGCCCGTCCCGGGCCATCCCGTAGGCCAGCCGGGAGGACATGATGCCGGTGAGCAGGGCACCGTTGGCCACCGCCACCAGGGCGATGACGCTGAAGATCACGGGCGGGATGATGCCGGCGGCCTCGACCACCTGCAGCAACGGGGCGGTGCTGGCGGCCAGCTCCCCGGTGGGGATCGCCGCCGAGGCGGCCATGCCGACCAGGGTGTACACGACGCCGGCCACGGCCAGCGCCCCGAACAGGGCCCGCGGGTAGGACCGTGAGGGGTCCTTGGTCTCCTCGGCGATGTTCACGCTGGTCTCGAAGCCCACGTAGGAGTAGAAGCCCAGGACGGCACCGGCCAGCACGGCGGAGACCGGACCACGCTCCGGCGTGCCCAGTTCGGCCAGCCGGCCCAGGTCACCCTCACCGCGGGCGAGCACGACCACGCCGAGGGCGATCACCAGCAGCAGGCCGGAGACCTCGATGATCGTGGCCACCCGGTTGGCACCCATCGACTCGGTGATGCCGCGGGCGTTCAGCGCGGCCAGCACTCCCAGGAACACGATGACCACCAGGGCCGTGGGCAGGGTGATGAACTCGGTCAGGTAGTCGCCGGCGAAACCGAGGGCCAGGGCGCCCACCGAGACGATGCCGGCGGACAGCATGCAGAAGCCGACGAGGAATCCGGTGAACGGGCCGAAGGCACGCGTGGCGTAGTGGGAGGAACCCCCGGCCCTCGGGTACTTCGTCGCCAGTTCGGCATAGGACCCGGCGGTCAGCAGGGCCAGCACCAGCGCTGCCATCAGGGGGACCCAGACGGCCCCACCGGAGAGGCCGGCGATCTCGCCGACCAGGACGTACACCCCGGCCCCGAGGACGTCACCGAGGATGAACAGGAACAGGCCCGTGGTGGTGACCGTGCGGCGCAGGGATCGGGTCTCGCCGGAGGCGGTGGCAGAGGGCATGGGGTCACCCTAGACGGCGCAGGGCCGGAGCGCCGAGTGCCCGTCCGCATCCGGGATCTGAGAGGGTGCGATGCGCTCGGTGCCCGCTCTACGATGACGGTGTTCGCCTCCCCGCGGGGGAGACGTCCGCCATCGGATCCCGCAGGACGGAACAGGACGGATGCAGCATGGACCCCAGGACGTCCCTCTGGCATGACACCCACCCGGTCCCCGCCACCGGCACCGACCGCCTCTCCCCGGGGGACCGGTTCGACACCGTGGTCGCCGGGGCGGGGCTGACCGGGCTGGCCACCGCCGTCCTGCTGGCGCGCGCGGGCCAGCAGGTGGCCGTGGTCGAGGCCCGCTCGGTGGGGGCCGTGGCCACCGGGAACACCACCGCGAAGGTCTCCCTGCTCCAGGGCACCACCCTGGCGGAGATCCGCCGTCACCAGTCGGCCCAGGTGCTGCGCTCCTACGTGGAGGCCAACCGCCGGGGGCAGTCCTGGCTGCTGCGCTACCTGGACGAGAACGGGATCGACTACCAGCGCAGGCCCGCCTACACCTACGCCACCACCCACGAGGGCCTGTCCCGGCTGCACTCGGAGCACCAGGCCGACCGCGCCGCCGGCCTGGAGGTGACCTGGACTCGGGAGACGGACCTGCCCTACCCCGTGGCCGGGGCGATCCGGCTGGAGGACCAGGCACAGGTGCACCCGATGCAGGTGCTGGGCGCCCTGGCCGCCGAGTTCCGTCAGCTCGGCGGGGCGCTGGTGGAGGGGGTGCGGGTCACGGGGGCGGGCTACCGGTCACCGCTGGCCGTGCACACCTCCGCGGGTGAGGTCAGGGCCGGTCAGCTGGTCCTGGCCACGGGTGCCCCGGTCCTGGACCGCGGCGGCTACTTCGCCAAGCTCAGCCCGCACCGCTCCTACGCACAGTCCTACCGCGTCCCGGGCCCCATCCCCGAGGGGATGTACCTCTCCGCGGACAGCCCGTCCCGCAGCCTGCGCACGGCCCCGGTCGACGACGGCGAGCTGTTGCTCGTGGGCGGCAACGGCCACGTGGTGGGGCGGTCGTCCTCGCCGCAGGCCGCCGTGGACGCCCTCGAGGCGTGGACCCGGCAACACTTCCCCGGAGCAGAGCGCACGCACGCCTGGTCCGCCCAGGACTACCGCTCGGCCAATCTCATCCCCTTCGTGGGGACACTGCCCCGCGGCGGCGGCAACATCTACCTGGCCACGGGCTTCAACAAGTGGGGCCTGACCAACGGCGTCTCGGCCGCCCTGCGGATCTCCGCCCAGATCCTCGGCGGTGCCGCGGACTGGGCCAGGCCGATGGACCGGCGCCTCACCTCGCCGGCCGACCTGCTGACCGGCCTGAAGGACAACGCCACCGTCGGTACCCGGCTGGCCGGCGGCTGGGCCTCGGCCGCACGGAGGCCCCTGCCCCAGGAGCCTCCGGCCGAGGGCCAGGGCATCGTGGGCCGGGACCACGGCCGGCCCGTGGCGGTCTCCACGGTGGACGGGGTCACCTGCCGGATGTCGGCGGTCTGCCCGCACCTGGGCGGCATCGTCTCCTGGAACGACGCCGAACGCTCCTGGGACTGCCCGCTGCACGGATCACGCTTCGCCGCGGACGGCACCCTGCTCGAGGGGCCGGCGGTCAAGGGCCTGCAGGCACCGTCGGGTGCCGGGGGGAAGGCGGACTGAGGCACGCCCCCGGCAGCGGGACGGCCATGGTCAGAGGACCTGGGGCGGTGCCCTATGCTGGTGCCACATCGTGAACGACAGGGGAGCGCCGCCCGGCGCTGAGAGTGCGCCCAGCGCAGACCCTCGAACCTGCTCCGGCTAGTACCGGCGAAGGAAGTCGAGTTCTCCGATGGAGCGTGGGGCCCGGTCCCTGACGCGCCCGGATCCTGAAGGTGCGGGCGGCGTGCGTTCCATTCCCCTCCTTGGATCCTTGAGGAGGACATCACATGGTCTCAACGCACGCCCCTTCCCACCGACCCCCTTCCCACCAAACCCCCTCCCTGCGGACGTGGCGCGTGGTGGACATCGTGGTGGCCGCTGTCATCGCCGTGGCCAGCGGCGTGGTCTTCTGGGCCTGGAACCTGGCCTATGCGGGACTGGGCGGACTGTTCCTGGCGTTCCCGCCGGCGTCGGGACTGGTGGCCGGCATGTGGCTGTTCCCGGCGGTCCTGGGCGCACTGGTGATCCGCCGGCCGGGCGCCGCGCTGTTCACGGAACTGGTGGCCGCCGCCGTCTCCGCGCTGCTGGGTTCCCAGTTCGGCCTGACCGTGCTGGCCTCAGGACTCGTCCAGGGCCTCGGGGCCGAGTTGGTCTTCCTGCTGTTCCTCTACCGCCGCTTCACCCTGCCCGTGGCACTGCTGGCCGGCGCCGCCGCGGGAGTGGCCTGCGGCCTCAACGAGGCGTTCCTGTTCGCCTGGTTCCCCGAGTACACGCTGGCCTGGAAGTGGCTCTACGTGGGATTCACCGGCATCTCCGGGGTCATCATCGCCGGCCTGCTGAGCTGGCTGGCCACCCGCGCCCTGGCGGCCACGGGTGCACTGGCCGCCCTCCCGTCCCGCGGCGCCCACCGGGAACCGGTGGGCCGGGCGTGACCGCAGCCACCGTCACCGCGGAGGGCTGGGGCTGGTGGCACGCGGGACGCGACCAGGCCGCCGTCGCCGGCCTGGACCTGACCATCCCCCCGGGACAGAGGGTCCTGCTCGCCGGCCCCTCGGGGGCCGGGAAATCCACCCTGCTGTACGGGCTGGCCGGTGTGCTGGACCCGGCGGACGCCTCGGAGGAGACCGGCCGGCTGCTGCTGGACGGGGTGCCCACCCGCGAGCTGCGCGGGCACGCCGGGCTGGTGCAGCAGGACCCCGAGACGCAGGTGATCCTCTCGCGCGTGGGGGACGACGTGGCCTTCGGGGCGGAGAACCTCCGTGTCCCCCCGGAGGAGATCTGGGATCGGGTCCGCCACGCGCTGGCCGCGGTCGGGCTGGGGGAGGACGAGGGCATCGCCCTGTGGCGGGACACGTCGCGACTGTCCGGCGGACAGAAGCAGCGGATGGCCCTGGCCGGGGTCCTGGCCATGCGCCCGCCGCTGGTCCTGCTGGACGAGCCGACCGCCAACCTCGACCCCGCCGGTGTGCTGGAGGTCCGCGACGCCGTCCTGGCGGTGGTCGAGGCCATCGGGGCCACGCTGGTGGTCGTCGAGCACCGGCTCGGGACGTGGGCCCGGCACATGGACCGGTTGATCGTCCTCGAACCGGGTGGCGGCATCAGCCACGACGGCACCCCCGCCGCACTGCTCGGGCCGGGCCCGGTCCGGGAGGAGCTGGCCGCGGCCGGGGTGTGGGTGCCCGGGGTGGTACCCGCACCGGTCACCCCCAGCACCGGAGACCCGCGGCCGGAGACGGATCTGTCCGGGCCGGCCCGGGGCCCGCGACGGGGCCCCGCCGGCCACCGGGAGCCCGAGGAGGGGATCGCGCTGTTGTCCGCTCGGGACCTGGCGGTGTCGAGGGAGGCGGTGAAGCGCGGCTGGCGCCGCCGCCTCGGGTCACGGCCGGCCCCGGTGCAATGCGGGCTGGACGTGACCGTGGAGGCCGGGGAGGCCGTCGTCGTGACCGGGCCGAACGGGGTGGGCAAGTCCACGCTGCTGCTCACCCTGGCCGGGCTCATACCGGCTCACGCCGGGACGCTGACCGCGTCCGCCGCCCTGAAGGGAGGACACGGGGACCGGCTGCCGGACGACCCCTGCCGCTGGCCCGCCCGAGACCTGGTCAGCAGGATCGGGACGGTCTTCCAGGAGCCCGAGCACCAGTTCGTCGCGGCCACGGTGCGCGAGGAACTGGCCTTCGGGCCCCGACACGCCCGGGACCACCGGACGGGCACGCGGCGGTGGTCGGACGCGCAGGCCCGGGCCCGCGCCGACGAATTGCTCGAGGCCATGGGGCTGACCGGCCTGGGCGAGGTCAACCCCTTCACGCTCTCCGGTGGCCAGAAGCGCCGGCTGTCCGTGGCCACCGTGCTGGCCACCGGACCGGAGTTGGTGTTCCTCGACGAGCCGACCTTCGGGCAGGATGCCAACACCTGGGCGGTGCTGACCGGGATGCTGCGCGGGCTCGTCGCCGAGGGCAGCTCCGTCGTCGCAGTGACCCATGACCAGGACTTCGCCGCGGCCCTCGACGCCCGGGTGGTGGAGCTGTCATGAGCGCCGTCCTCACCGCCCCGGCTCCCTCCCGCCCCGTGGCCGGTTCCCTGATGGAGCGGGCGCATCCGCTGGCGAAACTGGCCGCCCTGCTGCCGGTCTCGGCCGTGCTGGTGGCGACCATGGACTGGGTGTCCTCGGGCCTGGTGCTGCTGGCGGCGGTGGCCCTGCTGCCGCTCTCCGGCATCCGGGCCGGGGAGTTCCTGCGCCGGGCCTGGCTGCTCGTGGCCGCCGCGCTGGCCTCGGCATGGGGCACCGCGCTGGTCGGCGAGGACACTGGGCGGATGCTGTTGGAGGCCGGACCGGTGTCCGTCTCCGAGGGGTCGGTGCTGGCGGGCGCCGCGACGGGTCTGCGCATCCTGGCGGTCGCCCTGCCCGGAGTGGTCGTCTTCACCACCACGGACCCCACCGACCTGGCCGACGCCCTGGCCCAGCGGCTGCGTCTGCCCGCGAGGTTCGTGCTCGGCTCGCTGGCCGTCTTCCGGCTGCTCGCGGTGCTGACCGAGGAGTGGCGGGTGCTGGGCCACGCCCGGCGTGCCCGGGGCGTGGGCGCCGGAGGGGGCCCGGTCCGGCGGACGGCGTCGTGGCTGGGGCAGGCGTTCGGACTGCTGGTGCAGGCCATCCGGCGCGCGAGCCGACTGGCCTGCACCATGGAGGCCCGCGGCTTCGGCGCCGGCGCCCGGACGTGGGCCCG
>JAPFFX010000367.1 GCA_026645375.1 Citricoccus sp. WCRC_4
GCCCGGCCGCGCCACGGGTGCGTGCCGGGCCCGGCGCGAGGGCAGGCCACCGCCCAGCTCCCGGCGCCGGGCCAGCAGGAACCGGATCTCCGGGGCGACGGGGCCCGGCTGGAAGTACGGGGCGCCGAAGAGCTCGTCGTCGATCTGCTCGTCGGTGACCGGGATGCGCAAAAGGTCGCGGAAGGCCTTGAGGTCCTCCAGGGTCAGCTTCTTCATCTGGTGGGTCGCGTTGCGCGCCTCGAAGGAGGCGCCCAGGCCGTAGCCCTTCACCGTCATCGCGAGCACCACCGTGGGCTTGCCCCGGAACTCGGCGGCCGCCCGGTAGGCGGCATAGACCTTGCGGTAGTCGTGGCCGCCGCGTTTGAGGTTCCAGATCTCGGTGTCCGACATCTTCTCGACCAGTGCCTTGGTGCGCGGGTCGCGGCCGAAGAAGTGGTCGCGGACGTAGGCGCCGTCGTTGGCCTTGTAGGTCTGGTAGTCCCCGTCGGGGGTGGTGTTCATCAGGTTGACCAACGCGCCGTCGCGGTCGGCGTGCAGCAGCGTGTCCCACTCGCGGCCCCACACCACCTTGATGACGTTCCAGCCCGCGCCGCGGAAGAACGACTCGAGCTCTTGAATGATCTTGCCGTTGCCGCGCACCGGGCCGTCGAGGCGCTGCAGGTTGCAGTTGATGACGAAGGTCAGGTTGTCGAGCTTGTCGTTGGCCGCGATGTGCAGCGCGCCGCGCGATTCCGGCTCGTCCATCTCCCCGTCCCCGAGGAAGGCCCAGACGTGCTGCTGGGAGGTGTCCTTGATACCCCGGTTGTGCAGGTACCGGTTGAACTGGGCCTGGTGGATCGCGTTGATCGGCCCCAGGCCCATGGACACGGTGGGGAACTGCCAGAAGTCCGGCAGCATGCGCGGGTGCGGGTAGGACGGCAGGGCGTTGCCGGCCTTGGACTTCTCCTGGCGGAAGCCGTCGAGGTCCTCCTCGGTCAGCCGGCCCTCGAGGAAGGCGCGCGCGTAGTTGCCGGGGGAGGAGTGGCCCTGGAAGAACACCTGGTCGCCGCCGCCGGGATGGTCCTGGCCGCGGAAGAAGTGGTTCAGTCCCACTTCGTACAGGGTGGCCTGGCCGGCGTAGGAGGAGATGTGGCCGCCCACGCCGACGCCCTCGCGCTGGGCGCGCTGGACGATCATGGCGGCGTTCCACCGCAGGTAGTTGCGGTATCGGCGCTCGAGTTCCTCGTCTCCGGGGTACTCGGGTTCCTGGTCCACGGGGATGGTGTTGACGTAGTCCGTGGTGGTGACCATCGGAACGCCCACGGACTTGGTCCCGGCGCGCTGGAGCAGTTGGCGCATGATGTATTCCGCCCGCTCCGTGCCGCGCTGCTCGACGAGACCGTCGAAGGACTCGATCCACTCGGCGGTCTCCTGCGGATCCTTGTCCGGCAACTGGTTCGTCAGGCCGCTCAGGATATGGGAGCTCTCTTCAGCTGCGCTCACGGCAACCTCTCTGTCGGCGGATCATGTCCGCAGTATCTGTGGCCCGGACCCGTCCGGGGTCAGCCGTCCGGGGCAAGTCAGACCGGCCCATTGCTTCCACGTCCGACTGTAACGCCTGCGGACCTTACGGTGCAGTTCAGTACACGGACATGGCCCGGTGCTACGGGGCGCAGTAATCTGGGTGGGATGATGCCCGCTTGGTCATCACGGAAACTGCAAGGAGAGATGTGAACCAGCCAGACTCCGCCCCCGCCGTCGGGCGTATTGCGGAGACCAGCGTCGGACCCGCCGCCCGGATGGGGCTGTCCGAAGGCCAGCTGGTCCAGGAACTCGGCTTCGACGAGGACATCGACTTCGACTTCCGGGACGCCCTGGAAGACGAGCTCGGCACCGAAATGCTGACCGAGGAGGACCAGGACCCCGTAGACGCCGTCGTCCTGTGGTGGCGCGCCTCCGACGGTGATGTCGAGGACCTCGCCGACGCACTGATGGATGCGCAGACCTCGCTGGACGCCGGGGGCATGCTGTGGTTGATGACGCCGCGTAACGGGCGCGAGGGCCACGTCCAGCCGGCCGACGTGGCCGAGGCGGCGCCGACCGCCGGACTCCACGTCACCACGACGGCCGGGGTCTCCGCCGACTGGACCGCCTCGCGTCTGGTCGGCAAGCGCAACCGGTGAGCCCTCCCGGTGGCTGAGGCTCCCGCCCTGCGGGACCAGCACGGACAGTCCTGGCCGTGGCCGCCGCTCGCCCCGGAGCCGGACCTGTCCGAGGGGGCCGACGGCGCCTCCGTGCCGTTGCGCTGCTGGCTCTTCTTCCTTCCCGGGGCCTTCACCCCCGTGTGCACCGCCGAGCTGGGCTGGGTGGACGAGCTGGCCGGGCGACTCTCCCCGACCGGCGTCGGGCTGCGGGTGATCAGTTGTGATTCCGCCGCCGTGCTGCGCGCCTTCGGCGACGCCCACGGGGTGGGCACCCCCCTGCTCTCCGACTTCTGGCCGCACGGCGCCGCGGCACGCAGCGTCGATGCCTTCGACGACCGCACCGGACGCGCCCGGCGGGTCAGCGTCCTCGTGGACGCCGCCGGCCGGGAAGTGCGGCGCGTCGAGGCAGCACCGGGGCAGGAACGGCGACTGGCCGACCACCTGTCCGGTGGCGACGCCGGGCCGGCCCGGTACTGAGGAGGCCGTCCAGCACGGTCCTTCGGTGGTGGAGGATCCAGTGCTGTCCTCGTCGGGCAGGTCGTCGACGACAAAGGGGGGGATGACCCCGGGCGTCCCCTCGGTGCGCGTGGCGCGAAGGCGCGGAGCCCTGCGGTACCCTGTTGTGGCACGCGCACCCTGCACGTCGAGGCCGTAGGCCGAGCCGCCCCGGGGTCCGACCTGCATCAGGGCCTTTAGCTCAGCTGGTAGAGCACTGCGTTTACACCGCAGGTGTCGTCGGTTCGATCCCGGCAGGGCCCACCACGTCCTCCACACACCAGTCCCTCGCCGTCGGCCGTCCCACCAGGGGCCGGTCGCAGGGCTGCGTGACGTGTTCGTGGCCGGTCAGGTCGAGGTGGTGAGGGCCCACCTGCAGGGTGAGGCCGATGAGTTCCACCTGGGGGTTGCGCTGGGACCCGGTGGTGGTTGCCACCGTCCGCACGATGAGGTCACGCAGGGTTCCGGTGACATCGATGCCATAGCCGGTGACGCGGATGGTGCGGCCGATGTGTCCCGGGGTGAGGTCGCGGGTCTTCATGGCGGGGTCTCTTTCCGGTCTCCCAGTGTCGGCACCCGCCGCGCACCGGACGTGCCGGTCCGTGCATCGCCGCGTTCTGGTCGGGAGTCATGGGGGATGAGGGCGCGCCCGGTGACGTCCGCAGCGGATGTGACATGGTGGAGCCCGGTCTTGACGGTGCGCCGGTTCCTCACGTCACGCATGGTCGGCCTCCGGGGATGGGGGCAGTGGTGATGATCCGTGCCGTGAGGGTATTCTGCGCCCGCACGGGGCCCGGTGCCACAGTGGGGTGTACCGCTTTATCAGGACCTCCACCCCGGTTGCCCGAGTGCCGTCCACTCGATCGCCTCGTGTTCTGTTCCGGGCTGGTCGGTCGATTCGCCGCTCGACGGGAACGGGGACTGCTCGCCCGCCGGGAGGCCGCGGGGCCGACCGTGCGCGGTGCCCACGGTTTTCATAGGGTCCGCCGGAGATGCTCTCCTCACGGTCCATCCTGTTCAACGCAGCCGGCGTCCGGCCCGCGCCGGCGCGACGTTGGACGACTGATCCGACCGTGCGGCCCGAAGGGCGGGTCCCCAGTCCGTCCCTTCTGGCCCGGCGCCGCTGCTGATCAGCGGCACTCGCGAGGGTCCCGGTTCCCCAAGGCCGGGGCCCTCGCCTGTGCGCCGTGCGTCGTGTGTCGTGCGTTGTGCGTCGGACGCGGCAACCGGCCGTTGGCCCGCGGCTGCCACGACCTCCCGTCGTTCAGCAGCCGTGGGGCATCCGGGCGTGCGGGATCGGTGCCGACGGCACCCCCCGTTTTAGGGGGCCCGTGCCCCTAGGGCGGGGCTACGAGTGCCGGGTCCCGGATGGAAGTGTCGGTCCTGCAGGTCCTGGGGAGAACGATCTTGGGGAGCAACGCCATGGACACCACCTCCGTCGTCGACGCGCGCCGGGCGCCAGTGCCCGGTGCGGAGCAGCACCTGACCATCACCATGCTGGGGGCCCTGGAGGTGCGCCGCGGGGACGTCGTCCTGGGACCCCACCAGCTGGGTGGGCCCAAGTCCCGGCAGATCCTGGAGATCCTGCTGCTGCACCTGGGGACTCCCGTCTCGAAGGGACGGCTCATCGACTTGCTCTGGGAGGGGGCACCCCCGGTGGCGTCCGTCTCCACCCTGGAGTCCTACGTCTCGGTGCTCCGTCGCTGCCTGCAGCCAGGCCGTGGGAAGGCCGGGGCGCTGAGGACCACGACGGGTGGGTACTACCTCGACGCCTCCATGGTCGACCTCGACCTCACCCGGTTCAACGCGTTGGTGCGCCGCGCCGGCGGGTGCCCGCCGGCGCAGGCCTATCAGTGCCTGTGCGAGGCGCTGTCGCTGGCGTCCGCGCCGCTGCTGGGCAGCGAACTGCTGCCCGAGTGGGCCGAGGCAGAGCGCCGCCTCCAGAACTCCCGGACGGCCGCTGCCATGGTCCAGGCGGCGGACACGGCCCGGGAACTCGGACTGGACACCGAGGCCGTCGACTGGTCCCAACGTGTCCTGGACACCGACGAGCTCAACGAATCCGCCTGGACGAGCATGATCCTGGCCCTGGAACAAGGTGGACACCCGGTGTCGGGCCTGCGGGCCTACGAACGGTGCCGGGCCGTCTTGGCCCGCGAGCTGGGGTGCAGCCCCGGGCCCGTCCTGCAGGACGCGCAGGAGAGACTGCTGCGCGCGACCTCCGCGTCGGGTGACGACTTCGGCCAGGTGATCCACGCGCTGCTGGCCATCCAGGGGGCGCTCGAGGGCGGGGGCCCGCAGGGTCACCGGCCGGCTCTGCCGGACCCGACGGACCGGGAGATCATCGTCCGGGACGCCGGCACCGTCATCTCCGGGTACCTGCACCGGGCCCTGCTGGATTCGGCCTGACCCGGTCGACCCGGGCAGCCCGGTGGGGGCGCCTACCCCCCGGGCGGCACCGTCCGACCCTGCGTCCACGTGGTCCGTACGGTGTGGCGTGCGCGACGCGCGGCCCTGCCCGTACGGGTACTCGATCACCGCGCGTTTCCGTCGACGAGAGCGATCCGGCGTTGCCTGTGCCCTGATCCCGGTCCTACGGTGAGGCCTGCGGCGATCCCCTGTCCCCCCAGGGGGCCTCCGGCCGCACACCGTTGGAGACCGCCACCGTCCGGGAGCAATCGATGACCGTCCTGATCACCAGTCCGTCCGCGCCCGCTTCGGCCGGCTTCCGCAGACCGCACCCGGCCGAGGGGGATCCGTTCCCCCTCGGGCCGGTGATGCTCCGCCCCTAGGCGGGACCATGGGCACGCCCGTGGGGCTCCTGGACGCCGAGGCAGACGGCACGCCGGGACACCGGTTGCGCGTCGTCGTGATCGATGACCACCGGACCTTCGCCGACCTGCTGTCCGGGGCCCTCGCCAGGGAGGCCGACCTCGACTGCGTGGGCCTGGCCTCCAGCGTGGCCGAGGGACTCGCGGTGTGCGCCGGACTGCGGCCGGACCTCGTGATCCTGGACTATCAGCTGCCGGACGGTGACGGACTGCAGGCGGCCGAGAGGATCCTTGACCAGGATCCCGCGGTCCGCATCGTCATGCTCACCGGGTTCCCCACGGCCCCGGCGATCCGGCGGGCCGCAGCCATCGGGGTGTGCGGCTTCCTGCCCAAGGACGGAGTCCTGAGCTCGTTGCTGGAGGCCGTGCGCCGCGTCCGTCCCGGCGGGTTCCTCGTCGCCCCGGGCCTCGTCTCGGGACTGGACCTGCTGGGGAGCGGTCCCACCGGTCCGGGTCCGAGCCTGACCGCCCGTGAACTCGACGTCCTGCGACTCATGTCCCAGGGGTACGACGTGACACGCAATGCCAGGACCCTGGGCATCTCCGTCCATACCTGCCGGGGCCATGTGAAGTCGATCCTGGCGAAGCTGGACGCCCACAGCCAGTTGGAGGCGGTCGCCGCGGCCACCCGGCTGGGCATGCTCGGGGTGGGGTGAGCGATGTTCCGCCGGCCGGACCGGAGACACCCGAGGGATGCGGTCGCTCCCGGGGAGGGGTCCGCGGTGCGGCACGCCATCGTCGGGTTCCTGGTCACCGGGCTGCTCGTGCTGTTGGTGGTCGCGGTCCCCGTCGCGGTCTGGGTGCGCGGGGTCTCACACGAGATCGTCGTGCGGGACGCCCTGGAGCGGACGCAACGGCTGGCCGATGACGTGGTCTCCACCGCCATCGTCGATGGCCTGCAGGGCGGGTCCCCGGCGGCGCTGGCGCAGGTCGAGGATCGTCTGGCCCCCTGGGTGACCGATGAGACGATCCTGCGCGTGAAGATCTGGGACGCGGAGGGCACGGTCCTGTACTCGGACGTCCCGGAACTGATCGGCTCCACCGTCGACCTCGAGCCCTGGGCGCAGCAGCTGCTGGCCGGAGGCCCGGGCACCGTCAGCGTCGGCGAGCAGGCCGAGGACGAGAACATGCACGAGGCGGGCGACGGGGAGCTCGTCGGGGTCTACGTGGCCTCGCACGCCGCGGCGCACGACCCGGTACTGGTGGAGGTGTACTTCGACGACGAGGTGCTGCTCGGTCCGCAGGGGCACACCCTGCTCCGGATGACGCCGGTGCTCCTGGGGGCCATGGCCGTGCTGCAGGGCGCGCAACTCATTCCCGGCATCCGGCTGGCACGGCAGGTCCAGGACCGCCAGCGGGAACGCCGGGCCATCCTGCAGCAGGCCATCGAGGCCGGTGAGCGCGAGCGCGTCCGCCTCGCGGTGGCCCTGCACGACGACATCCTCCAGGACCTGGCGGGGCTCGCCTACACCCTGGAACCGGCCGACGACGCCTCATCGGTCCAGGACCCCGGTGCGGTGCTGCGGCAGAGCATCGTCAAGCTGCGTGCCATCACCTCGGACCTCTATTCCTCTCCGGTGGACGCCGACACGCTGCCCTCGGCGCTGGGCGTCCTGGCCGAACGCACCCGGAACCGGGAGATCACCACCGTCGTGCACATCGCCCAGGATTCGGGGCTCGACGAGGCCCAGGCGACCGCCTGCCACAGGATCGCCCGGGAGGCCATGATGAACGTCATCAAGCATGCCCAGGCCACCTCCGTCCACCTGGGACTGGCCCGCCGGGGGAGGGAGGTGACGCTGTCCATCTCCGATGACGGCGTGGGTTTCGACACCGGTGCCCCGGCCGCCCCCGGTCACTTCGGCCTGCGCATGATGGCCGACGTCGCCGATTCCGTCGGGGCCCGGCTGGCGACGCGCTGTTCCCCGGCGGGTGGCACCGAGATCACCGTGACGTTTCCCGCCCCCGCGCCACCACACCGCCTGAACCGCGCATCGCCCTCCTCGGCGCCTGGGCGCGCGACGTTGGTTTTTCACAAGCTCTTTCGTCCACACTCCCTGCAGGGAGGGCACGGCACCGGACGGTGAGGTACGAGCATGGCGGTATCCAGGCGACACGTCATCCTGCTCGGCGGCCTGGGCGTCATGGGCGCCGGGGCAGCCGCGCTCCCGTGGGGGAGCGTGGAAGCGAAGTCCGCCAGCAAGCTCGACGACAGGCAGATGCCCCGGCCCTACGCCGCCGAATTCACCCAGCCGCCGGTCCTCAAGCCCACGTCCTGGGGCGTGGATCCGGACGACGGGGCCCCCATCAAGCACTACACGGTGACGGAACGCGCGTCCACGGCACGGATGCTGCCCCGACTGGACACCCCGATCCTGGGCTACGACGGCATCTTCCCCGGACCGACCATCGAGGTCGAGCGCGGGACCAGGACCACGCTGACGGTGCGCAACCAGCTGCCGGCGACCCACCCCGCGCACGGGCACGTCCTGGCGACCTCCACGCACCTGCACGGCTCCGCCTCGCTGCCGCAGTACGACGGCTACGCGAGCGACGTGACCATGCCCGGCTTCAAGAAGACCTACCACTACCCGAACTTCCAGTCCGCGCGCAGCATCTGGTACCACGACCACGGTGTCCACTTCACCGCCCAGAACGCCTACTCCGGACTCCTCGCCCAGTACCGGATCCACGACCCGCAGGAACGCGAGCTCTTGCCGCAGGGCGAGTTCGACGTGGGCCTGACGATCTCGGACGCCATGTTCGCCAGAGACGGTGCCTTGGGCTACGACGACAGGTCGCATTCGGGGCTCTGGGGCGACGTCATCCTGGTCAACGGCGTCCCCTGGCCGCGCATGAAGGTCAAGCGGCGTATCTACCGGTTCAGGATGCTCAACGCCTCCATTTCCCGGTCCTTGCGGCCCTACCTGCTCTCCGGGGAGCCGCTGACCATCGTCGCCACCGACGGTGGGCTCATGCCCGAGGCCGTCAACGTGGCCCATTGGCGTCACGCCGGCTCGGAACGCTACGAGGTCCTGATCGACTTCTCGAAGTACCAGCCCGGCACCCGGGTGGAACTGCGGAACCGCTCCAACGAGAACAACCGCGATTACGCCCACACCAACAAGATCATGGCCTTCGACGTGGTGGACGACCCCTTCGACACCTCCGACCCCACCTGGAACACCCTGCCCACGGTGCTGGACCCGGACTCGGAGGTGATGGCCCTGACGAGGGACATGGCCGTCAAGAAGCGGAACATGCGGGTCAAGCGCGACGACAAGACGAACCTGTGGACGCTGGACGACAAGACCTGGGGGGAGGTCATTGCCAGTGGGTACCAGGACGTCTTCGCCCAGGTGGGTCTCAATACCGTCGAGGAGTGGGAGATCGAGAACAAGTCGGGCGGCTGGTTCCATCCCATTCACCTCCACCTGGTCGATTTCAAGATCACCAGCCGCAACGGCCGGGCGCCCTTCCCCTACGAGGCCGGGCCGAAGGACGTCGTCTATGTGGGGGAGGGGGAAAAGGTCAAGCTGCTGATGCGCTTCGGACCGCACCAGGGC
>JAPFFX010000374.1 GCA_026645375.1 Citricoccus sp. WCRC_4
CTACGGCGGCTGCGAGCACGTCGATGTCGTCGAACAGCTCGCGATCGACCGCCTGAAGGCATTGTTCGGCGCCGACTACGCGAACGTGCAGCCGCACTCGGGTGCGCAGGCCAACGCGGCCGCCATGGCCGCGCTCCTGCATCCCGGTGAGACGATCCTCGGGCTCGACCTCGCGCACGGCGGACACCTCACGCACGGAATGCGCCTGAACTTCTCGGGCCAGCTATACCGGGTTGCGGCGTACCACGTCCGGGAGGACGACCACCTCGTGGACATGGCCGAGGTGGAGCGGCTGGCCCACGAGCAGCGGCCGAGGGTGATCATCGCCGGGTGGTCGGCCTATCCCCGGCAGCTGGACTTCGCCGAGTTCCGCCGCATCGCCGACGAGGTCGGCGCCTACCTGATGGTGGACATGGCGCACTTCGCCGGGCTGGTCGCCGCCGGGCTCCACCCGAACCCGGTGCCGCACGCCCACGTGGTCACGTCCACCACCCACAAGACCCTGGCCGGCCCGCGGGGCGGCATCATCCTCACCAACGAGGCCGATCTCGCCAAGAAGTTCAACTCCGCGGTGTTCCCGGGCCAGCAGGGCGGCCCGCTGGAGCACGTGATCGCCGGCAAGGCCGTCGCCTTCAAGATCGCCGCGGGAGAGTCCTTCCGGGACCGCCAGGAGCGGACGCTGGCCGGCGCCCGGATCCTGGCCGAGCGCCTGACCCGCCCGGACGTGGCCGAGCACGGGATCACCGTGCTGACCGGCGGCACGGACGTGCACCTGGTCCTGGTCACCTGCGCAACTCCTCCCTGGACGGGCGCCAGGGCGAGGACCTGCTGGCGCAGGTGGAGATCACCATCAACCGCAACGCGGTCCCGTTCGACCCGCGCCCCCCGATGGTGACCTCCGGGCTGCGCATCGGCACCCCGGCCCTGGCCACCCGCGGCTTCGACGAGGCCGCCTTCACCGAGGTCGCGGACATCATCGCCGAGACCCTCATCGCCGGCGCCACCGACGGCGGCCCCGCCGAGGACACGCTGGCCGCCCTGCGCGACCGGGTCCACGCCCTGGCCTCGGCCCACCCCCTCTACCCCAACCTCGACCCGATGGGAGCCTGACCATGGCTGACCTGCTGCCCGAGCACCCGGACTTCCTCTGGCGGAACCCGGAGCCCAAGAAGAGCTATGACGCCGTGATCGTCGGCGGCGGTGGCCACGGACTGGCCACCGCGTACTACCTCGCCTCCCGGCACGGCATGACCAACATCGCCATCCTCGAACGGGGCTGGCTGGCCGGCGGGAACATGGCCCGCAACACCACGATCATCCGCTCCAACTACCTGTGGGATGAGTCCGCCGCCATCTACGAGCACTCCCTGAAGCTGTGGGAGGGCCTGCCCGAGGAGCTGGACTACGACTTCCTGTTCTCCCAGCGCGGCGTGATGAACCTGGCGCACACCCTCCAGGACGTGCGGGAGTCCCAGCGCCGGGTCAACGCCAACGTCCTGAACGGCGTGGACGCCGAATGGCTGGACCCGAAGCAGGTCAAGGAGCTGTGCCCGATCATCAACATCGGGGACGACATCCGCTACCCGGTCATGGGCGCCACCTACCAGCCCCGGGCCGGCATCGCCAAGCACGACCACGTGGCCTGGGCCTTCGCCCGCAAGTGCGACGAGATGGGCGTGGACATCATCCAGAACTGCGAGGTGACCGGCTTCGTCAAGGACGGCAACCGCGTCGTCGGCGTCGAGACCACCCGTGGCCGCATCAACGCGGGCAAGGTGGGACTGGCGGCCGCCGGCCACTCCTCGGTCCTGGCCGACCTGGCCGGCTTCCGCCTGCCGATCTCCTCGCACCCGCTGCAGGCGCTGGTCTCGGAACTGTTCGAGCCGGTCCACCCGACCGTGGTGATGTCCAACCACGTGCACGTGTACGTCTCCCAGGCGCACAAGGGCGAACTGGTGATGGGTGCGGGCATCGACTCGTACAACGGCTACGGCCAGCGCGGTGCCTTCCACGTGGTGGAGGAGCAGCTGGCCGCGGCGGTGGAGCTGTTCCCGATCTTCGCCCGGGCGCACCTGCTGCGCACCTGGGGCGGCATCGTGGACACGACCTTCGACGCCTCGCCCATCGTGTCCGCCACCCCGATCGACGAGCTCTACGTCAACTGTGGCTGGGGCACGGGCGGCTTCAAGGGCACCCCGGCGTCCGGTTACACCTTCGCCCACACCATCGCCACCGGTGAGGCGCACCCGCTGAACGCCCCGTTCGCGCTGGAGCGCTTCGAGACCGGTCACCTCATCGACGAGCACGGCGCCGCCGCCGTGGCCCACTGACAGCTTCAGGAGCCTTCGACATGCTTTCCATTCCCTGCCCTGAGTGCGGGCCCCGAGACGAGATCGAGTTCCACTACGGGGGCCAGGCGCACGTCGCCTACCCCGCGGATCCCCACAGCCTGGACGACCGCGGGTGGGCGGAGTACCTCTTCTACCGCGACAACCCCAAGGGCCTGTTCGCCGAGCGGTGGCAGCACGCTGCCGGATGCCGCAAGTGGTTCAACGCCCTGCGCGACACCCACACCTACGAGTTCGCCGCGACCTACCGCGTCGGCGAGCCCCGGCCCGACGTCGCCGACCCCCATCCGGGCGCGGCGCCGGCCGGTCCCTCCACCCCCTCCAACACCCCTTCGAGCCCCGCGGGAGGCACCCTGTGAGCAGCGCACGACTGGACGCCGATCGGGCCCCCGGTCATTCCATCGACCGGACCCGCACCATCACCTTCTCCGTGGACGGCCAGGACTACACCGGTCACCACGGTGACACCCTCGCCAGCGCCCTCGTGGCCGCCGGCCGCCTCGACTGCGGCCCGTCCATGTACCTCGGCCGGCCCCGCGGCATCCTCGCGGCCGGCGTGGAGGAGCCCAACGCCCTGGTGACGGTCTCCGCACGGTTCCCCGGCCACGTGGACGAGTCCATGCTGCCGGCGACCACGGTGGGCATCGCCGAGGGACTGCGGGCCGGGTACCTGTCCGGCCTGGGCACGCTCGACCCGGGTCGCGACGAGGCGGTCTACGACCACAAGTACGTGCACACGGACGTGCTGGTCGTCGGCGCCGGTCCGGCCGGCCTGGCCGCGGCCCGCGAGGCGGCCCGGACCGGTGCACGCACCATCCTGATGGACGACCAGCCCACGGCCGGCGGGTCGTTGCTGTCCGGCCGCGGTGAGACCATCGACGGCGTCGACGCCCGCCAGTGGGCCCAGGACACCCTGACGGAGCTGGCCGGCGCGGAGGACTTCACCTACCTGCCGCGCACCACCGCCTTCGGCAGCTACGACGCCAACTTCGTCGTCGCCGTCCAGCACCGCACCGACCACCTGGAGCCGCGCGAGCGCCCCGGCGTGTCCCGGCAGCGGATCTGGCACGTGCGCGCCTCCCAGGTGGTGCTGGCCACCGGCGCCCACGAGCGTCCGCTCGTGTTCGCCAACAACGACCGCCCGGGCATCATGCTCGCCGGTGCCGTCCGCAGCTACCTGAACCGGTACGCCGCGGCCGCCGGCGCCAACGTGGCGGTCGCCACCACCAACGACTCCGCCTACCTCCTCGTGCAGGACCTGCACGCCGCGGGCATCGGCGTCGCCGCCGTGGTGGACTCCCGCCCGGATGCCTCGACCACCGCCCTGGAGGTCCTCGAGGCCACCGGCGTGCGCGGCATCTTCGGCGCCGCGGTGGTGGACACCCAGGGCGAGGGCCCCGCCGGCCGCATCAGCGGCATCACCGTGGCCCCGATCGACGAGTCCGGCGCCATCGCCGGGACGCCCGAGCGAATCGAGGCCGACCTGCTCGCCGTGGCCGGCGGTTTCACGCCGGTGGTCCACCTGCACAGCCAGCGCCAGGGCCGATTGCACTGGAACGCGGAGATCGCCGGCTTCGTGCCCTCCGCACCGGTCGCCGACCAGCAGGTCGCCGGTGCCGTCACCGGTGAGTACACCCTGGCCGGTGCCCTGGCCCAGGGCGCCCAGGCCGGTGGCCGGGCCGCCGAGCACACCGGTTTCGATGCCACGGTCCGGGTGCCCGAGGCGCCGTCGTCGGAGTACGGATCGGTGCGCCCGCTGTGGCTGGTGCCGGCCCTGGAGGGCGAGCCGCGGGAGTGGCGTACCCACTTCGTGGACCTGCAGCGTGACCAGACCGTGGCCGACGTGCTGCGCGCCACCGGGGCCGGCATGCGCTCGGTGGAGCACGTCAAGCGCTACACCTCCATCTCCACCGCGAACGACCAGGGCAAGACCTCCGGGGTGAACGCGATCGGCGTGATCGCCGCCGCCCTGAACGAGTCGGACCTGGGCGAGGTCGGCAACACCACCTTCCGGGCGCCGTTCACGCCGGTGGCCTTCGCCGCCGTCGCCGGACGTCGCCGCGGCGAGCTGTTCGATCCCGCCCGCCTCACCTCGATCCACCCGTGGCACGTGGCGAACGGGGCCCTGTTCGAGGACGTGGGCCAGTGGAAGCGGCCCTGGTACTTCCCGCAGGACGGGGAGGACATGGACGCGGCCGTCCTGCGCGAGTGCGCCGCCGTGCGGGAGTCCGTCGGCTTCATGGACGGGACCACGCTGGGCAAGATCGAGATCCGTGGCTCGGACGCCGCTGAGTTCCTCAACCGCATCTACACCAACGGCTTCAAGAAGCTGAAGGTCGGCATGGGCCGCTACGGGCTGATGTGCACCGCGGACGGCATGCTCTTCGACGACGGCGTGACCATGCGCCTGGCCGAGGACCGGTTCTTCATGACCACCACGACCGGCGGCGCCGCCAAGGTGCTGGACTGGCTCGAGGAATGGCACCAGACCGAGTGGCCGGAGCTGGACGTGGTGTTCACCTCGGTGACCGAGCAGTGGAGCACCATCGCCGTCGTCGGGCCGAAGTCCCGCGCCGTGGTCGCGAAGCTGGCCCCGGAGCTGGACGTCTCCAACGAGGCGTTCCCGTTCATGGCGTTCCG
>JAPFFX010000379.1 GCA_026645375.1 Citricoccus sp. WCRC_4
TCCCCAGGCCCCAGCGGAGTCCGCGCCAGTCCACCGGCAGGCCGTAGTCATCGCCCGGGACGAAGTACTTCCGCTCGGTCGTCCCGTAGAGGTGGCGCTTGCGCACCCGGCTGATCTCGCCGTCGTCGGGATCGAAGAAGGAAGCGGAAATATGGAAGCTGCCCCCGGCGGTGTCCACCGTGGAGGCGACGAGCCCGACGCCTGCCTGGCGGGCCAGGCGGGCCAGCTGATCCCGGATCTGCTCGGCGTCCTGGGTCCACGCCGTGGCGGGGTCGTATCCGGTGGCGAACAGCTCGGGGGTGACCACCACGTCCGCGCCCTGCGCGGCGGCCTCGCCGACCCAGCGCTCCAGGACCGCGAGGTTCCGGTCCACGTCACCGGGAACGGCCGCGGCCTGGACGATGCCCACCCTCGTCTGACGTTGCGACATCTCGGACCTCCCTGGACGGACGCAGGCTCCGGCCCGCGCTGGCTCTTGACACCTCCAGTGTGAGCCCTAACACTTTCATAACCAAACGTCGTTGGATAATCCAGGCCCCGGCCCCCAGGAGCTGCCATGAACTCCCGCCGCCACGAAATGCCCCACCGAGAGGACGCCCTCACGTGGGCACCCCCACGCCTCACCGCCACGGCCGAGCTGACCGACGTCGGGATGCCCGCCCACGTGGCGGAGGAACTCGAACGCAGGATGGCCGCCGTCGCCCACGAGGAGGCGACCGGCGAGGACTCGCGCCGGCCCCTGTCCGCGCGTGAACTGACCGGGTACGTCCTGACGACCGTGGCCATCTGCCTCCTCGGCCTGCTGGTGGTGATCGCGTGAGCGAGACGGGTGAGGCGGGCGAGGCGCGCACGACCCGCCGCCACCGGGACCCGGTGGAGCAGGAACTGGACCGGGAGTCCTCCTACGGCACCTTCCCCCTGCTGAAGCACGAGAGGACCTGGTCGGGCTGGGACTTCACGTGGGTGAACACGGCGCTGGCCATCGCCACCTGGGCCTTCCTCGTGGGCGGATCCACCGCCCTGCTGGTCGGCTTCCAGCAGGGGATGGCCGCCATGATCATCGGCAACGCCATCGGCCTGTGCTTCATGGTGCTGGCCTCCGTGGTCGCCTCGCAGCGCTACGGCAGCGAGCAGTACACGCTGCTCCGCGGCGCCTTCGGCGTGGTGGGGGTGGGCATCCTCGTCTTCACCGTCATCCTCGTCACGGAGATGGGCTGGTCCGCGCTGCTGGCCATCATGGCCGGCCGGGCCGCCTCTCAGGTGGCCTCCACGGTCAGCGGGGTCGAGCTCGACCAGTACGGCCCGGCCGTGGTGGTCGGCGCGCTCCTGGCCATCCTCCTGGCCTGGTTCGTCCTGTCTCGCGGTCCCGTGACGATCGGGAAGTTCAACAAGTGGATCGCCCCCGGCCTGGCCGTGATCACCGTGATCATGTTCGGGTTCCTGGTGATCAACACCTCGTGGAGCGCGTTGCTGGACGCGGCTCCGCTGGCGCCCTTCGACGACGCGACCCTCAACTTCATGGTGGCCGTCGAGTTCAACGTGGGCGTGGGGGTGTCCTGGTACCCCGTCATGGGTTCGCTGGCCCGGATGACCGTCTCCCGCAAGGCCGCCGTGTGGCCGGCGTACGGCGGACTGCTCGTGGCGACCCTCATCGCGCAGATGGTGGGCATGGGAGCCGCGCTGACGCTGGGCGACTCGGACCCGACCCTGTGGATGGTCCCCTTCGGCGGGCCCGTGCTCGGCGTCGCGGTGCTCGTCTTCATCGCCTTCGCGAACATCACGTCGATGTCCTCGATCATCTACTCCACGATCCTCGCCATCCGCCAGTCCTCCGGCCGGCTCCTGGCGCGCATCCCCTGGACCGTGCTGACGGCGTCGTTCTTCGTCCTCCCGGCGATCCTCTCCTTCTTCCCCCAGTTCATGTACGAGCAGTTCATGGTCTTCGTGTCCGTCTCCGGGGCCTTCCTGACGGCCGTGTGCGGTGTGGCCGTGGCGGACTACTTCTTCCTGCGCCGCCAGCGCATGGACCTCCGCGAGCTGCACCTGGCCCAGCACGGTCAGCTGTACGCCTACCCCGGTGGGGTGAACGCGGCCGGCATGCTCGGGCTGGTGGCCGGGGCCGCGTTCTACCTGTGGCTCTACAACCCGATCACCCTGGACACGCAACCGGTCTTCTCGGTGATCACCGCCTCCTTCCCGGCCGCGCTGGTGGCGGCCGTCGTCTACCTGCTGGCCACGGCACTCCTCCACCGTGGACGCCGGCTCAGCCCGGAGCCCGTGGCCGTCCCGGTCGCGGCCGGCACCGCAACCACCGCATCCACCGCATCCACGCAGGCGAAGGAAGGCCGCGCATGACCACCACGATCGACACGCTGCCGGCCCGCGCGGCGGTGCACCCAGGGTCCGGGCAGGAGATGACGCTGACGCGGGTGGAGGTCGCCGCTCCCGGGCCGGGACAGGTCCGCGTGCGGCTGCGGGCCTCCGGCGTCTGCGGCTCGGACCGGCACGTGCTGGACGGCGACTGGACCCTTCCCTCGCCGACCGTCATGGGCCACGAGGGCGCCGGCGTCGTGGAATCCGTGGGCCCCGGCGTGACGGAGCTGCAGGCGGGCGACCACGTGGTCCTCACCTGGTTCTACCCCTGCCTGTCCTGCTCCGCGTGCCGCGAGGGACGGTCCTGGGTCTGCACGGGATCGCGCTCGGAGGAATGCCTCCTGCCCGACGGCACGACCCCGCTGTCCTCGGACGGCCAGGCCGTCTACCCCTACCTCGCCGTCGG
>JAPFFX010000393.1 GCA_026645375.1 Citricoccus sp. WCRC_4
AGCCGACCCCACCCCCCCCCCAACCGCACACCCCCGCCCATCACCAGCAGCACAGCGGGAAATCCCGTGGGGGTCCGAGCCCCCTCGGACCCCCACCCGCGGGCGGCCGCACACGGCCGACTCTTTGCCCTGCCCGCCGGAACCACGGCGGACCAGGGCCCGGCCCGGACGGGCCGGACACCCGTTTTTTCCTGCTGTCCTGACGGATGGTACGTCCCGGTCCCACCGGCACAAGCCCCTCCTGGGCCGGGGCCGGAACGGGGGAGAACTTCCGCTCGGCGCGCCCTTGTTCCTCGTCCGCTGATTCCCTCCCGGATCTTCATCCCGGCCCCGCCCTGACGGGTTGCTACCGGCCGGAGCCGGGACAGCTCACTGCGTATCGCCAGCAGGCAAAAAAACAAGGGAGAGAACCAGAGGCACACCCCACTCCGCCAGACTCGCCGACTCCCCTCGACACCACCGGCAGGGATGAGACTCCGGGAGGAACCGACCATGGCCCGGCACGCGATCTACGACAGCATGCACCCCGGCTGCGCCGACATCCTCACCCCGCCTTGCCCGTTCTGCGGCCAACAGGGGTGGACCACCCTCCCCCAGACCGCAGCCGAGGCGCTACTCGAGGGTCTGCCCGTCCAGGACGCGGTGCCCGAGTTGGGGTTCCTGCTGCGCGAGCAGATCATCAGCGGCACCCACCCCTGCTGCGCCCCGGGAGCGGGGTTCGGCGACGGCATCGACCTCGACCTCCTCACCCGCTGACCCACCACCCATTCACCCACCCCCGAAGACCGCTAAACGTGTCCGTCCTGGCTGCTATGTCAGAGGGGCCACGGAGCGAAGGAGCGCACCGATGAGGACCATCACCGTCTACACCACCGGCCCGGCGTGCATGCAGTGCCGGCTCACCAAGACCGCCCTGACCACGGCCGGGCTCGGCTTTGAGGAGATCGACGTCCGCCAGAGCGCTGAAGCTTTGGACTACATCCAGGACGAACTCGGGTACACCCAGGCCCCCGTCGTCGTGGTCGACGACCAGGACCACTGGTCCGGATTCCGACCCGACGAGATCCGCCGGGTGGCCACCATCCTCACCCGCCACGCATAACCCACCGGTCCCCACGACCGGCCCCCACCGGCCACCCCCAGCTGGGCCGCGGACGGCGGGGCCGGTCAGGCGCTGCGCTGCAGTGATATTCCGGTCCCGTCGTGGGCGCGGATCAACCGCCACCGACCGGAGTCCCGGTGGTGGGCAATGTCCAGGGTCAATAACGGAGCACGGCGCGCGGCGGCCAGCCGGACCTGGAGGCGCCAGGTCTCATGATCGATCAGCCCGGCACCCCGTCCACGTTCGGCCCGACGTTCCTCGACCCACCACTTGCGCCGCTCGTACCAGCGCACCGGCTCCGCGGCCACCACGTACCGCCGGCCCTCCCACACCAGGTACCGCGGCCTTCCCTGCGCGTCGCGTTCGACCCCCACCGACTGCGTGAACACTCCCACCTGTACTGAGTCCCTTCCCTGAGGTGTGCTGACCATTGCCCCGCCGCCTAGGTGGCGACGGAAGTGACCGGTCAGCGCTGATCCGGTCCGCGTCGACGCCTGGGAAGGGACGGTACGACGAGGTGCCGGGGCTGACCGGTCGGCGGTGGGAAGCGCCATCACCCCGGGAGACTACGAGCACCGGAGGACACGCTAACCACCACCCCACCAGCACGGACCGATCACCACCACCGCTCCCCCGTGCTCCTCGACGGGGAGAAGGACTTCAGCACCGAGATCCACCCTGCCTCGGTCCTCGCCGGCGGGGGCCACCCGAATCAGCCCAGACGAGTCCAGGGGGCGTGATGCCTACGGCAAGGCTGAAGGCTGCGGCTCGGCCCTTCTGCCGCGCTCTACCGGACGAGGCGGCCGACCTCGCGTTATCCCTGACAGAATCAGAACGTGCCCGCTCTTCCCGACCCGTTCGACCGAACGGTGTACCGGCGACTGGCACACCGGGAATGGGTGCTGATGTACCAGCGCGGCGTCAGCGTGGAACAGATCGCCCGCCTCAACCAGCGCGAACCCGCCCACGTGCTCCAATACCTTGTCGGCGAGCACGGGCGCGCCCCTGAACTGTATCAGAACCGCCCGCGCCGCGAACTGGTCTACGACCGGCCGCGACCGCGGCCGGAAACCTGGCCGGACCGCGACCAACGCTTCAAGACGATGCTGGCCCGGCTCGAGGCCTTCCTGTCCGAACACGGACGACGACCCTATCGAGGTGACTTCTCCACGACCGAGGGCCGCCTGGCGCACTGGCTCAAAGTCCAGCGCAGCAAAGACATGAGCGCAGCGCTCCTCGGGCACCGGGCGCGCTGGCTCACCGAGGTGCTGCCCGACTGGCGCACCGATACCCGGTCCTTGCACCTCGAGGCGCAATGGCGTCTTACCCTGGCCCAGATCATCGCCTTCCGCGCCGAGCACGGTGACCTACCCCGCCGCACCACCAATCCCACCGAGAAGTTCATGGGACGCTGGCTCCACCGCCAACGCGACCAGTCCCGCCACGGCACCCTGGAGCCAGATCGGCGCGCGGCGCTCGATGCCCAGCTGCCCGGGTGGAACTGACCCTGCCGCCGTCTGCATTTGTCCAGGGAGGTATAGCCGCTCCGCAGAAGTGTCTGACCAGATGCGTATGGGATAGGCCTGTCTATAGGCGAGCTGAAGGGACACCCGCCCGTAAGTATCGTTACGTCAACTAGAAGCTTAACCATGTGCACTTCTTGCATATCTTCCGGCTTCAGAGAATGCTGTGGGCGCTCTCCTGTCCAGGTCATGGCCAGCACATTCTCAGCTAATCTGACGCACCATTCGGTGGTGGGCCTGATGCTGCAGAGGTGTTTTCAGTGCCGGATCTGGCGGGCGACCGTGACCGATTGCGATTATCGCAATCCGTGTGGGGACGGTAGGCCGGCTTGAGGATGGGCTGTCGGGCCGCGGTGAGCGAGACTGCACTAGCGCCTCGGTGCAGCGCGCCAAAAGCGCGCCTCTCAAGCAGTCCTCAGGCATGCTTCGTCCAAAGGTAGTGGACCGGACGAACGGCAGATTTCGCTGGCGTTCGGGCTTCACTCCATTTCTATAGCCTTGCGCATGCCTTGTAGGCGCAGGCCTATCTGGAGTTCGGCCCGCAGGCGCCCATCACTCAGGTCGGTTTCCAATGCAGACCGCACTCTTCCAAGTCGGTAGTACAGCGTGGAGCGGTGGATGTTCAGGGTGATAGCGGTGCGCTGGGCGTCCCCGCCGCAGTCGAGGTAAGCCTGCAACGTCGACAAGATCTCGTGTGAGAGTCCCGTTGCTAGGAGTTTTCTCGCTGACCAGGGCAGGTCTTCGACGGTCATCTGCTCCAGGGGTAGTAACGCCAGCACTCCGTCCAGTCCGGCATCGTCCCAGGTAATCGCCAATCCATGGTCAGCTGGGGCCAGCCACGTCGCCCGCAGGGCTCTGCGGGCGAGCGTGAGTGAGTGGTGCACTTCCTCCAGTCGGCTGACTACCGGGCCGATCCCTGCGCGGACCTCGCCGAGCTTGGGGTCGGTGAGGATTCGTGCCAGACGCTCTTTGACCACGGGGCGCGGGAAAACCAGTACGCCGGTCCCATCATCGAGCGTGGAACCCACGACCGAGGCCGTGGACGAGTGAGCGACGAAATCCAGGGTCGTCTGCACCGCCAGTGCAGCGCGCCCGGATGAGCGCCCGGGGCGCGGGTCGCCGTCGATGGCCACGGCAGTGTATTGCGATGCCGCGCCCACGTGCCGCTCGGCGATCAGGGCCTCTGCCGCGGCGCGTCGCTCCATGGGATCGGGCCCGCTGACTCGGATCAGCAACTCGCGGGCACGGGAGCGGTCGTGCTCCTCATAGAGCAGTCGCAGGGAAAGTAAGACGCCCAGACCGGAGGCGCCCCGCAGCAGGAGCGGAAGGTGACTGTCTTCAAGCGGGGCATCGTCGACAACGGTCAAGAGATACCCCACCAGTCGCCGATGATCCGTGAGCGGGATCAGCAGGCAACGCCCTAACG
>JAPFFX010000006.1 GCA_026645375.1 Citricoccus sp. WCRC_4
GGAGGATGCTCCTGTGCGCGTCAGTCCAGGACCTTGCGGGTGCCTTCCGAGGTGAGCAGTACCGCAACCAGGCCGGCGACCATCACGGCGACCCAGAACCCGGCGACAGCGACCATCCCGCCGGCGAGCATGAGGCCGGCCGCGATCATCGGGGTGAAGCCGGCGCCCAGGGTGGAGGCCCCCTGGTAGGCCAGGGAAGCGCCGGTGTAGCGGACACGGGTCGGGAACTGCTCGGCGATGTAGGCTCCGATCGGTCCGTAGAGCAGCCCCTGCACCAAGCCGTTGCCCACGACGATCGCGACGGCGAAGCCCCACATCGTGCCGCTGTCCAGCAGCATCAGGAGGGGGTAGGCGAGCACGATGCCGGACACGCCTCCGATGGCCAGCATGCGACGGCGGCCGAAGAGGTCGGACATGCGGGCGGCCCAGAACGTCACGATCAAGGTCAGCACGGCCGCGGCGGCCTTCCAGTTGAGTACGCCCTCTCGGTCGACGCCATTGCCCACGGCCACCGAGACACCCCACATGGTGAGGATCGCCTGGCAGGCGTAGAAGCTCATCGCGGCCAACAGGGTCAACAGGACCGCCCGCGGGTGGTGGCGCAGGACGTCCAGGATCGGCAGGCGGGTCTTGCGGTCCTCGGCCTCGTCCTCGAGCTTCTGGAACATCGGGGTCTCTGCGACCTTCAGGCGGATGACCATGCCGACGGCGATCAGCGCGGCCGAGAGCAGGAACGGCACGCGCCAGCCCCAGGTGAGGAAGGCGTCGCCGGTGACCGCCGAGAAGAAGGAGACGACGAGCGTGGCCATGATGGCGCCCGCCGGCCCACCGGCATTGGCGAAGGCGGTGGCGAATCCGCGCTTCTTCTGCGGGGCGTGCTCCAGGGCCATGAGCGCTGCTCCGCCCCATTCACCCCCAACGGCGATGCCCTGCAGGATCCGCAACAGCACGAGGGCGATGGGGGCGATGATGCCGATCTGCGCCGTCGTCGGCAGCAGGCCGATGAGCGTGGTGCCGGCGCCCATGATGAGCATGGACAGCACCAGCATCTTCTTGCGGCCCACCCGGTCGCCGAAGTGCCCGAAGACGATGCCACCCAGGGGGCGGGCCACGTAGCCGGCGGCCAGCGTGGCGAAGGACGCGAACACGGCGAAGCCGTCTTCGAGGTTGGCGAAGAAGACGTGGTTGAAGACGATCGCGGCGGCGGTGGCATAGAGGATGAAGTCGTAGTACTCGATGGCGCTGCCGACGAAGCTCGAGGCGAGGATGCGCCGCATGTCCCTGGTGTTCAAGGACTCATTGGCAGGCCCGTCCTGGACGGCGGTGGTGACGTCTGCCTGCTGGGGCTGGGATGTGATGGCCACGGGGACCTCCTGGTGAGGGATGGTGGTGGATGGTTCAGGCGCCGACGCGGTCCAGGGCTGGCCGCAGCGCGATGGTGTCGAGGTCATCGGGAACGAAGAACGGCCCGTCGAAGTGCCGGCCGGCCTCCGCCCAGACCTCGGGCTTGGCCGTGCCGGGAACCAGATGGTGCAGGGCGAGTTGCCGGGCCCCGGCCTCCCGGGCCACCCGGGCGGCGCCGGCCACTGACGTGTGGGACTTGTAGTGGTGGTCCCGGGCAGCGCGGTCGCCGTCGTTCGCGGCGTCGGCGTACTTGTGCTCGACGAAGTCGAAGTCGATGGCCTCGTGCAGCAACAGATCCGTGTCACGCGCGAGCCGGACCATGTTCGGGGTGTAGCAGGTGTCTCCGGAGAAGGTGACCGATCCGGCCGCCGTCTCGAAGCGGAAGCCGAAGGCCGGGGCGACCGGCGGGTGCTCCACGAGGATCGCGGTGACCGTGACGAGCTCGTCCCGGTAGATCTCGAAGGGCTCCATCTCCGGGGTCGGACTGTCGTTGGGGTGGTACCCGATGCCGGCCGGGATCTCGATATCCGAGGCCGTGAACAGCTCATGCGGGCTCGGACGCAGGGAGTCGATGATCCGGTCATTGAGGTCCGTGGCGTTCGCGCGCATCAGCAGGTCGAACATCTCCCGGGTCCCCGGGGTAGGGCAGTCCGGAGCGAGCGGCTGCGGCGGGACGGTGGCCCGCGGCGAGGCCGGAGGCAGGACGCCCCGATTGCCCGGACCGATGATGCGCACCGGGTCCCCGGTCCGACCCAGCAGCTCGTACAGGCCGAAGAGAGCCAGCGACCCCAAGTCCACGGTGTGGTCGGAGTGCAGGTGGGTCAGGAAGATCCCCCGCAGATTGCGCAGGGACAGACCGGCCTCGTTGACCCGGCGTCCGACGCCATGGCCGCAGTCCACCAGGTAGAAGGAGTCACCGACGACGACAGCGGTCGCGATCCCCGTACGGCGGATCGGCTCACCGACATTCCACCACCGCGGCCCGCCGGCCGTGCCCAACGCGATGATGCGCGGCGCGAGGTCGCCCGGGCCCTCCATGGGCTGCTCCACTGAATCCATGATGTGATGCACCTCTCACTCTGTTGACTTCTTCAAGTGTGAGTCGCGTCACCTAATATAGGAAGTCAATAGATTGAATGGCATACATCAGGAGAGTTGATGCCTGAGTTCACGTTGCGCCAGCTGGAGTACTTCGTGGCCGCCGTCG
>JAPFFX010000007.1 GCA_026645375.1 Citricoccus sp. WCRC_4
ACCAGCTGGTCACCTCGTTCGCCGAGGGGATCGCGCGGATCGGGCGGTTGCCCTATCTGGGCCAGCTCGAGTTCGCCAGTGACGTCCCGCGCAGCGAGTCCGGCGGGAACAGCGCGTTCCGCCTGGCCTCGGTCTGGCAGCGGTACACGGTGCCCGGCCCGATGCGGGACCAGCTGGCCTCCGCCGAGGAGGCGGGCCGGAACGGACCGGTCCTGCTGGTGGATGACCGCGCGGACAGCCGCTGGACGCTGACCGAGGCCGGCCGTGTGCTGCGCGAGGCCGGTGCCCAGGGCGTGCTGCCCCTGGTCCTGGCCCTCGCGGGCTAGGAGGGCCGGACGGCGTCCGCGGGCACCGCCGCGCGCCGGGGTGGCGTCCTCGGGGAGACGGAGCTCAGGAACCCTGTCGGACCAACGCCAGCACGGCGTCGCGGACGCGTTCCATGGTCGGGGCGTCCTTGGCCTCCCCGTTGTAGCGCAGGAACGGCTCCGTGTTGGACGGGCGGAGGTTGAACCACCAGGCGCCGCTCACGGCCGCGACCGTCGTGCCGTCCATCCGGTCCACGGTCACCCGCGTGCCGGCCAGGCCCGATCCACGCAGGTGGGCGTCGTCGGCCACGGTGTCCTGCCCGGAGGAAGCGGAGTCCCCGGCCAGCGAGGGGGCGAAGACCTCGAGCACGCGCGCCACCGCTCCGGCCTTGTCCTCGACCTCGGAGTTGAGCTCCCCGGAGGCGGAGTACGGATCGTACTCGGCGGCCAGCTCCGACAGCGGCACCTCCTGCGCCCCGAGGGCCGCCAGGACGTGCATGGCGGCCAGCATCCCGGTGTCCGCGTTGAAGAAGTCCCGGAAGTAGTAGTGCGCGGAGTGCTCACCGCCGAACACGGCACTCTCCTCGGCCATGACCGCCTTGATGAAGGAGTGCCCCACGCGGGTCCGCACGGCGCGGCCGCCCTCGGCCGCCACCAGCTCCGGCACGGCGTGGGAGGTGATCAGGTTGTGGATGATGACCGGTTCGGCCTCGGGGGCGTGCACGGTGCCGTTCACGGTGTCGCCGGCCCTGGCCCGGGCGATCTCCCGGCGGGCCACGAGGCCGGTCACGGCAGACGGGGACACCGGGGCGCCGAGCTCGTCGATCACGAAGCAGCGGTCCGCGTCGCCGTCGAAGGCCAGGCCCAGGTCCGCGCCGTGTTCCGTGACGGCCCGCTGCAGGTCCCGGAGGTTCTCCGGCTCCAGCGGGTTGGCCGGGTGGTTCGGGAACGTGCCGTCCAGCTCGAAGTACAGCGGGACGATCTCCAGCGGCAGCGCGTCCAGGACGGCGTCACCCAGCACGGCGGGCGTCGTCTTGCCGGCCATGCCGTTGCCGGCGTCCACGACCACCTTCAGCGGGCGGATGCCGGACAGGTCGACCAGGGACCGCAGGTAGGAGGCGTACCCGGAGAGCATGTCCTGCTCCGTAACCGACCCGGTGCGCTCACCGGCCGGCACGTCGCCGGCGTCCAGGTATCCCTGGGCGATGTCGCGGATCTGGAACAGGCCCGTGTCCGAGGACACCGGCACGGCTCCGGCCTTGGCCATCTTCATGCCGTTGTACTCGGCGGGGTTGTGAGAGGCGGTGAACACCACGCCGGCCGCCTGCTCCACGCCGCAGGCGTAGTAGAGCATGTCCGTGGAGACCAGCCCCAGCATCACCACGTCGGCGCCGCGTGCCGTCGCGCCCTCGGCGAAGGCACGGGCGAACTCCGGTGAGGACGGGCGCATGTCCCCACCCACCAGGACGCGGCCCCCGGCCAGTCCCAGCACGTCCACGAACGCGGCACCCACCGCGCGCACGGAGGCGGCAGTGATCGTCTCGCCGACGATGCCCCGGACGTCGTAGGCCTTGAAGGACTGGCTGAGGTCAACTGAAGTCATCACGACACGCCATCCTAGGCCAGTCCATGGTCCGGATCCGTTTGTGGGTGCCAGTGCCGGTGCCAGTGCCGGTGCCAGAGCCGGTGTCGGTCCCGGTGTCCGGTGCCGGTGTCCGGTGCCACGCCACCGGACGGAGGGGCCAGTGCCGAGGGTCTAGAGTCGCCACCGTGAACGGTTCAGGCAGCGCTGCATGGTCCGGCCATGTGCCGGGCGCCGGAGGCTACCGTCGACTGCTGCTGGGCCTGTTCCTGGCCGGCGTCGCGACCTTCGCCCAGCTCTACTCACCGCAGGCGATGCTGCCGCTGATCAGCTCTGACCTGGCCGTCTCCGCCCAGGACGCCGCCCTGATGGTGTCCCTGGCCACCCTGGGGCTGGCGGTCAGCGTGATCCCCTGGTCCTATGCCGGGGACCGGTTCGGCCGCAAGCGCACCATGGGCTGCGCGGTCCTCGGAGCCTGCGCCTTCTCCCTGGTCGCCACCGCCGTCCCGGCCTTCGAGGCCGTGCTCGCGCTGCGCTTCCTCGAAGGACTCGCGCTCGGTGGCGTGCCCGCCCTGGCCATCGCATACCTCAACGAGGAGGTCCACCGCCTCTCCGCCGCGGCCGCCGCCGGCACCTACATCTCGGGGACGACCGTGGGCGGACTGACCGGGCGGATCGTCGCCGCCCCGCTGGGGGAGCTGGTGGACTGGCGGCTGGGGATGCTGGTGGTGACCCTGCTGTCCGTCGCCTGCGCGGTCGGGTTCCTGGTCCTGGCTCCCGCCGCCCGCCGGTTCACCCCGCACCGCACGACCCTCCGGCAGGCCGTGGAGGCCCTGACGGTCAACCTTCGCTCCCCGGTGCTGCTGGGCATCTACGCCCAGGGCACGTTGCTCATGGGCGGCTTCGTGGCCATGTACAACTACCTGGGCTATCACCTGGCCGAAGAGCCGTTCGGCCTGCCCATCACCCTGGTCTCGCTCATCTTCCTGGCCTACCTGGCCGGGACCTGGACCTCGCCACTGGCCGGCCGGCTCGCCGCACGTCACGGGCGCCGGACCGTGCTGCGGGCGGCCACCGCCGTGATGGTCGCCGGCGTGCTGCTCACGCTGGTGCCCAGCGTGTGGGTCGTGCTGGTGGCCACCGTGCTGTTCACCGGATCGTTCTTCGCCGCGCATGCGGTCGCCTCGGGCTGGGCCGGGGCGGCGGCCACGGCCGGCCGGGCACAGTCCGCGTCCCTGTACAACCTGGGCTACTACGCCGGTTCCAGCGTGTTCGGCTGGCTGGGCGGGGTGTTCCTGACCGGCCTGGGCTGGCCCGGGACGGTCCTGATGACGGTGGTGCTGGCACTGCTGGCCCTCGTGCTCGCCTCGGTGCTGCTGCCCCGGGACACCCCCTGAGTGAGCAGGCTCGCAGCGCCCGTCCCGTGACGCCCGCCGGCACGGCATCGCCCCATCTCAAGCGAACTTCACCCGGCCGGTGGTGAAGATGAGAGCGCTCTCATCCGCCGCTCATGTGCCGTTCATGGCCGGTTGGTTCCATGGGCGGTGAGGCCGACGGAACACCCCGGACGGCCACCGATGCACCGCACGTGAGAGGCCCCAGCCATGACGATCGAGACGACCACCACCGCCAGCGCCCTTCCCCTGGTCGAGACCGCCGGAGCCACGTACCAGCGGTTGGAACTGCCCGCCCGCATCCAGGCGTCCTACACCACCCGTTTCGTGGCGTGCGCCGTCGAGGCGGATCGTGCCGGGTTCCACCTGGCCGCCGGTCCCACCGTCACGCCGAAGGCCGGCGACGTGGTGGTGGCGCGCGTGACCGAGATCCTGAACCACAAGCGCGTCGAGACCCCCGAGTCCCGCAAGGCCATCCTCTTCCCCGGGGCCCTCATCATGCTGGCCTACGGTCACCGCTATGCGGCCGACCAGTTCCTGGCCCACGTGCCGGACTCCCTCGAGCCCTGCCACCTGGTGGCCGCCGGCGGGGTGGCCGGAATGGTCACCGAGCAGCACCTCAGCGTGGACGACCCGACCCGGATCGAGCCACTCGGGTTGCTCGCGGACGACCTCGGCATCGTCAACCTGACCCGCTTCGCGCCCTACGCCCTGAACCCGGTCCCCTCCCTCGGTGCCGCCGCCGAACTGGTCGGCGCCCTGCCGGGCCGGCCCACGGTCATCGGGGTACTGGGCACCTCCATGAACTCGGGCAAGTCCACGGCCATGGCCACCCTGGTCAACGGCCTGACGAACGCCGGCCTGAAGGTCTCGGCCGGCAAGTCCACCGGCACCGGTGCGGGCAACGATCCGATGATCTACCGCGACGGCGGCGCCGCCAAGGTCCTGGACTTCACCGACTTCGGTTACCCGACCACCTTCAGGCTGGACTTCGAAGAGGTCCGTTCACTGACGGTCAACGTCATCGATGCCCTGTCCGGGACGGACACCGACGTCGTCGTGGTGGAGATCGCCGACGGCGTGTACCAGGGCGAGACCGCCCGGCTGCTGCGGGACCCGCTGTTCCACGCCGTCGTGGACCGCATCGTGTTCGCGGCGGGGGACGCCCTCGGCGCGGTCGGCGGTGTGCGCGAGCTGCAGGGCGCGGGCCTGGACGTGGCTGCGGTGTCCGGCGTGCTGACCTCCTCGCCGTTGGCCACCGCAGAGGCCCGTGCGGTCCTGTCCGTTCCGGTCATCGACACCTACGAGCTGGCCGGGGCCGCCGTCGCCACCGCGCTGCTCCCGCAGCGCTGAGCGCAGGGTGGAGCACATCACGGCCTCGCGGCCGGTCCCCGGGACGGCCACCACCCTTCCCATGCTGGAGGACATCCTGGACAGGAACCACGAAGCCGCGGACGCCGCGGCGGACCTCGAGGACGAGGGCACCGCCGAGGCGACCGGCCCGTCCGAGCGGATGCCGACGATCTGGGCCGGCCGGCGTCGCCACCTGCTGGTGATCCTGGTCCTGCTCGGCATCTTCCAGGCCGTCATGGCCCTGGTGATGGCGTTCAGCGTGGATGCGCTGCTGGGCGCCCCGGCCGAGTACAACGCCGCACTGAACTCCGGGTCCGCACCGGACGGATCGGCACTGGACCCGGCGGCCGTCGCCAGTGCGAGGACCCTCGTCCCCTGGCCGCAATTGACGGTCCTGGGCGTGGCCGTGCTCTCCGTCTTCGGTGCACGCTGGGCCGAGCGGGTGGCCGGGGAGGACCTCGGCCAGGACTACGTGTACGAACTGCGCCGCAAGCTCATCGGCACGTCCCTGGCCGGCACGGGCAACCCCTCCCTCGGGGTGACCATCACCCGGGCCTCCAACGACCTCACCGCGGTGCGCAATTGGGTCTCCCAGGGCATCGTCCCGCTGATGACCTCCCTGCCCCTGGTGGCGGTGGTGCTGGCCGTGCTGTCGCTGACCAACTGGCAGGTGGGCCTGGCCGTCGGACTCCCGATCGTGCTGTTCGGACTCGCCGTGCCCCCGATGGCCAGGGCGACCTTCACCCGCGCCCGGCACCTGCGCCGCCGTCGGGGCCGGATGTCCGCCCGGATCGCGGACACGGTCCGCGCCGGCGAGTCCATCCAGGCCGCCGGCGGTGTCCGTCGTGAACTGAACGCGCTGGACCGCGACTCGGGCAAGGTGGTGGGCGCCGCCGTCGCGCGCGCCCGGATCACCGGGCTGGTCCGCGCCTCGGCCATCACCGCGGCCTCCCTCGCCACCGCGACCGTGGTGGTGCTGGGCGCCCTGGGGATCATCGACGCCGCCGGCGTGGCCTCGGCCATGACCCTGGTCGGCGTGATGACCACCCCGCTGGGCGACCTGGGGCGCGTGGTGGAGTACCGGCAGAACTACAAGGCCGCCCGCCGCATCCAGGCCCCGCTGCTCGCCGAGGCCGCGGCCCTGGAGAAGGCGGAGAGGGACCGCGAGGAGCACTGGAAGGACCTTGCCCGGGACCGGTCCGTCTCCGGCCGTCACGGCCTGAGGGTCGGGAACATGGTGGTCCAGGGCGAACGGGTGCCGATGCTCCAGGCCCGCGCCGGGGACGTCATCCACGTCCGGTCCAACGACCCGGGCCGGGTCCGCCCGTTCCTGCTGAATCTGCTCGCCGGGGAGAACACGCCCGCCGGTCCGGGGCAGCCGGTGCCGGCGCTGGAGATGATCGTGGACGGCTACGACTACACCCTTGCCCCCGGCCGCCAGCGCCGCAGGCTGCTGGGCCATGCCTCCGGGCGGGTCCCGCTGGAACGCGGCACGGTCTCGCGCGCGATCACGTACCGCAAGCCCTCGGCCACCGACGAGCAGACCGCCGAGGCCCTGGCCCGGGTGGGCCTCGACGAGGTGCTGCCGAGCCTGCCGAAGGGCGTCCAGACGAGGATCAAGAACGGCGGCCACCCGCTCACCGGATCCCAGATCGCCCGCCTGAAGCTGGGCCGGGCGCTGCTGGACGACCCGCCCCTGCTCGTGCTGGACGGCATCGACACGGACCTGGACGAGGAGGGCCTGCGGTTGCTGCGCCGCGAGCTGGGGGAGTATCCCGGAGTGGTGCTGTTCACCTCCCAGAATCCCGGCAGGGTGGCCCCCGGCCACCGGGTCTGGACGGTCGACGCGCCCTGAGGGGAGCCACCTAGACTGGTCCCATGGATTACCTCGTGCCGGCGTTGATCGTCGTGGTGGTGGGCGCCATCGTGGGCGGTGGGGCCTGGTGGCTCTCCCGCCGCGCGTCCTCCCCGACCCCAGGCTCCGGCGCTGCGGGGGAGCGGCCCCGCGGAAGGCGGTCCCTGGCCGGCCGGGTCAGTTCGGAGAGTGCCCGCGTGGCCTCGGGCCGGCTCGACCAGGAGTCCCACCGGGAGATCTACCGGCTCATCGCCGCGGGCCGGACCAGTGACGCCGTCATGGCCTACCGTCAGTCCACCGGCCTGGGGACCTTCGAGTCCATGCTGGACGTCCAGGCACTGGCCACCTATCCGCAGATGTGGGTGCGCCCCGAGCCCGCCCCGAACCCGGCACCGGCCCCCGGGCCGACAGGGCAACCCCAGGCGTCGCCGGAGCAGGACCGTCCGCTCGAACCGCAGGAACCCGGGGCCGAGGAGGTCCCGGACACCACCAACCTGGTGGTCCCCCAGGACTGGCTGACCGAGTCTCTCCCGGCAGATCGGCCCTTCGAGCTTGAAGTGGTCCGCGACGAGACCACGGTGCGGGTCTCCAGCGCCGACCTTCCCCCCTTCCTCCGCGACCAGCTCACCGCCATGGTGCGCGACGGCCGCATGGAGGAGGCGGCCCTGGAACTGTCGGCGCACACCGTGCTGACCGCGGACGAGTCACTGCAGTTCCTGCAGATCCTGCAGCGGGAACAGGGCCAGGACGACTGAGGCACACGCGAAGGCGTCCGGCCCCCGAGGGGACCGGACGCCTTACAGGTGTGTGGCGGGGTCAGCGGCGACGACCGGCGTCGCCCTCTCCCTCCACCTCGACGTCCTCGTGCTGGACGGTGCCGGAGACGCGCTCGGTGTCCTGCACGCGGTTCTTGTCCACGGTGACCTTCTCGGCGGTGGCGGTCTTGTCCACGACCGGGACCTCCTCGCGCGTGGTCACCACGACCTCCTCGTCGCCGGTGTTCCGCAGGGCCTCGGGTGAGTCAGGGTCGATGGTCTCGCGCTCGACGACGACCTCCTCCTTGGACACGGGGACCTCGACGGTCTCGGTGTCCGTGTAGGTGTGCTTGCGCAACCGCACCTGACCGGTCTCGCGGACCTCGGTGCCCACGTCGAGCTGCTCATCGCGCACGACGACCGACTCACGGTCGGTATCGACGCCACGGGTGTCAGCACCACCGGTGCCGGTGGTGTGGATGCCGCCGTCCCGGCCGGCTCCACCGGTGTTGACGTCGCGGTCCAGGTCGGCCGCCGTGTCGTTCGCGTCACCGCGCTGGACGCCCAGGCCGCCCACGCCGCCGGCTGCCGTGCCGCTGGCGGCGGTCCGGCCCGGGTCGGTGTCCTGCCGGATGCCGGCCCCACCGGTCCGGGTGGAGTCGCGGGCGTCGCCCGCATGCCGACCACCGGCCGGGTAGTCCAGGGAGTAGTACTCGTAGATCCGACGCTCTTCCTCGGGCGTCAGGGATCCGTCGGCGTCGATGTTCGGGGCGTCCTTGATGAAGGCCTTGTCGAACGGGACCTGGAGGCCGTCCTGGGACTGGGTGGCCTGGGAGACGGGGACGAAGGTCTCCTTCATCCCGAACAACCCGGTCTTGACCGTGACGAAGGTGGGCTGGTTGGTCTGGTCGTCCAGGTAGACCTGGCCGACGGAGCCGATCTTGTCCCCGTCGGTGCCGTAGACGGTGGCGTGCTGGAGCTTCTCGACTGACGTGAAATCCTGCATGGCATGCTCTCCTTACTCGTGGTGTCCGGCGTGCGTTCGCATACCTGATGGAGAAGTACCTGCCGGGATGAACCGGCGAGGATTCGGTATCGGCCGGCCCCGGCTGTCCGGGTTGGGGAAGCGGTGGGGTACCGACCGAATGCCTAACCCTGACGCTAGGCACACCACCCCGGGGCTTGTCATCTTAAACAGCGAGTTCCCAGCGTCTTCAGAGGGTCTGCCAAGGTCATGTGCGGATGCCCCGGGTCAGAGACGTCGGACCTCCGCCCGGTCCGAGAGGTCCGAGAGGTCCGAGAGGAAGGCACAGGGAGCCACCGCGACCGGAGGACCGGAGAGGCGGCAGGAACGAGAGATGCCGCGGGACCCGGACATCGGGTCCCGCGGCATCGCGGGCGGAGACGGGGGGATTTGAACCCCCGGCCCAACTTTCGCCGGGCCCTTCATTAGCAGTGAAGTCCATTCGGCCGCTCTGGCACGTCTCCTTCGGCCACCGGCTCGACAGCCGGTAACCATGCCATGCTAGCCGCCCCGGGCGGTCCAGATCAAAGCGCGCCCCGACCGGCTCACCGTGCCGGCCCACCGACGCCCGCGGGATCGGCCGTCCCGGCGTCATGACGCACCCCCGGGGCCCCGGCGCCGTCACCCACCGACTGCCAGAGGAACTCCAACGACCTGGCGTTCATGGCCGCGGCCTGGCGGTTGTCACTCGCCCCCGCATGCCCACCCTCCAGGTCCTCGTGGAACCAGGCGTTGGGCACCCCGAGATGCTGCATCCGCGCCGCCATCTTGCGCGCCTGGACCGGCCCGACCCGGTCGTCCGAAGTGGCCGTCCACACCAGCAGGTCCGGATGCCCGGTACCCTCACCGGCCCCGTCCCGGCCCTGGGCCGCGTCGGCCACGGGCTCGTCCAGCAGCAGGTGGTAGGGGGAGAAGGTCCGGATGAACTCCCACTGGTCCGCATCGTCCGGGTCCCCGTATTCGGCGATCCAGCTGTGCCCGGCGGACAGCACCGTGTACCGGCGCATGTCCAGCAGCGGCACCCCGCAGCTCAGGGCGCCGAACAGTTCCGGGTACCGGGTGGCCATCACGCCCATGAGCAACCCTCCGTTCGACCGGCCGGTGGCCGCGAGGTGGGCGCGGTCGGTGATCCCGCGGCGCACGAGATCCCGGGCGACGGCGGCGAAGTCCTCGTAGGCCCGGTGCCGGTTCCCACGCAGCGCCGCCCGGTGCCAGTCCGGCCCGTACTCACCGCCGCCGCGGATGTTGGCGATCACGTGGATCCCGCTGCGTCCGGCGTCGTTGACCCGGGTCAGCCAGCCCAGTCCGTAGACACCGGAGTAGGCCGGCAGCTTGGACGCCAGGAAGCCCCCGTAACCGTCCATCAGCACCGGGTGCGTCCCGTCGGTCTCCAGGTCCTCGGGCCCCACCTGGAAGTACGGGACCCGGGTGCCGTCCGCCGACACCGCGAAGAACTGCCGCACGCACAACCCGGTGGCGTCGAAGCGGTGCGGGGCCGTGCGCACGGTCACCAGCGCGGGGACGACGCCGGCCGCGCCGGTCCCCGGGTCCGGGGCGCCCGGCCCGGTCGACCCGGTCGACCCAGTCGATGGGCCCGCTGGCAGGACCGCCGGCAGGGTGGCCCGGAGCAGGGTCGGCGGCGTCAGGGCCCCGGTGGCGGTGATCCACAGGTCGTCGCCGCAATCCTCGTCCTCGTCGTCGACGGCCCCGACCGAGAGTGTCAGGTAAGGGTCGGCGGGATTGGGGGTCTGCAGGACCAGGGGCCGGGCGCTCGCGGCAGCATCCGGGGTGCCCAGGCGCGACTGGGGGAGGATCAGGACGGAGGAAGCCACGTGGCGCAGCACCGTCAGCACGAGGTGGGACCTCGTCCACGACCAGGAGGACAGGGTGGCCTCGGGGCCGGGCACGAAGGCCGGCTGCGGCTGCTCCGTCCCGTCGAGGAGGCCGGCCACCGTGCAGACGAGCAGGGAGCCGGACGGATGGCGGACGGTGGTCCCGTCGGGCAGGCTCCGGTCCCAGTCCGACTTCAGGAACAGCACCAGCCACTGCCGGTGCACGTCCACCTCGGCGTCCTCGGGAACGTCCACGAGCCGCCAGCCCGGTCGCGGACCGTCGGCGTCCGGGTCCCGCAGCCACGTGGTGGAGCGGTAGAAGTCGATCGCGTCGATCGCCACGGTGCGTTCCCACCCCGGCGTCGAGTCGTGGCCGCCGAAGGCCGCGACGTGCCCATGGTCCACGGAGAACACGGTCTGCGCCTCCTCGAGGGACTGCCCGCGGGCCAGGACCCGCAGCGTGCTGGCGTAGGAGGACTGGGTGGCATCACCGGTGTCGGGATCGGGGTCCGTCACGGTGCCGACCAGCAGGTGGTCCCGGTCGATCCAGGACACCTGGGTCTTGGCCACCGGGAGGCTGAAGCCCGGGAGGGACCGGTCGGTGCCCGCGGAGGCGTTCCCGTCCCCGGACCGGCCGGCGGCGGGAACGAACTGCCGGGCGGCCAGGTCGAACTCGCGGACGGCGACGGCGTCGCCTCCGTCCGGGGACAGGCGCAGCAGCGCACGATCCCAGTCCGGCCGCAGCAGCCGGGCACCGGAGAAGACCCAGGGGGTGCCCTCCTCCTCGGCGAGACGGTCGACGTCCAGCAGCACCTCCCAGACGGGGTCCCCGGCCAGGTAGGACTCCCAGTCGGTGCGCCGCCACACCCCGCGGGGGTGCTCGGCATCCCGCCAGAAGTTGTAGTACAGCCCGCCGCGCTTGCTGACGTGGGGAATGCGGTCCGGCGCGTCCAGGACCTCCGTCACCTGGTCCCGCAGGCGGCGGAAGCCCTCCGTGTCCAATTGCGCCTCGGTCCGGGCGTTCTGCCGGCGCACCCACTCCAGCGGGCGCTCGCCGTGGATGTCCTCGAGCCAGAGGAACTCGTCATCGGTGCCGGTCACGGGTGGTGTCTTCGCCATCCCTCCATCAGACCACGGACTGCGCCCGGCCGGGTCCTCCCCCCTAGGCTGGAAGGCAGCACACATCCCGGCCCGAGAGGACACCGCCCATGCCGCCCACTCCCGATGCTCCGCACCCGGCCAGGATCGCCGTCGTCGGAGCCGGACCTCGGGGCACCTCGTTCCTGGAGCGGCTCCTGGCGGTGATCGAGGAAGCGCGGGACGCGGGAGCGGAACCGTCCGCACCGGTGGTGGACATCGTGGTGCTGGATCCGCAGGCGCCGGGTCCCGGGCGGGTCTGGCGCACCGACCAGTCGCCGTTGCTGCTGATGAACACCCCCTCCTTCTTCCCGACGGCGGCCGCGGCCGGCACCCCGGGACTGCGCGCATCCTCCGCCGGCCAGACCTTCGACCAATGGCGGATGTCCTACCCGGAGCGGGCCGGTGACCTCGACCGCACCGACTACCCGCCCCGCGCGGTCTACGGCCTGTACCTGTCCGACCTGTACTGGGAGGTGACCCAGGCGCTCGAGGCGAGCGGCGCCGTCGGGACCATCACCTGGGAACGCACCGAGGTGGAGTGCCTGGAACCGCGCCCCGACGGCGGGGTCCGGCTGGGCCTGCAGGACGGACGGACGCTGGAGGCGGACGCCGTGGTGCTGGGCCTGGGGCATGTCCCGGCCCGGCTGAACCGGGAGCAGCAGGCGCTGCGGTCATCGGCCGCCGCGCTGGGGCTGGACTACCGGGGTCCGAACCTGCCGGCCGAGGTGGACTGGGACGCCGTGCCCGCGGGGGAGGACCTGCTGGTGCGTGGCATGGGGCTGAACTTCTTCGACGCCATGGCGCAGCTGACGCTCGGTCGGGGAGGGCGGTTCGTGGACAGCGGAGACGGGCCGGGCCGCGCCCTGCGCTACGAACCCTCCGGTCGCGAGCCGGTGATGCACCCGGCCTCCCGCCGGGGGGTCTGCTACCTGCCGAAGGCCGAACTGGAGACGTTCGTCCCGCACGCGGTGTCCCTGAAGTACCTGGTCCCGGAGGAGGTGCACCGGCTGCAGGGCGAGCACGGGATGCTCGACTTCATGGTGCACCTGTGGCCGCTCATCCACCGCGACGTGGTGCGTGCCTACTACTTCACCATGGCCCGGACCCGGCCGGAGGTCCTGGGCGGTGCCGAGCGTGCGGGGGAGTTCCTCGCGGGCCTGGTCGGCCAGTTCGAGGCCGCCGGTCGCGGCGAACCCGTGACCGCGCACCACGCCCAGGAGCTGCTGCACACCTACCAGCCGGGGATGCCGTTCCTGGACATCCGCGCCCTTGCCCGGCCGTTCGAGCGGCAGGTGTTCGACTCGGGGGCCGAGTACCAGGAGGAGGTCGTCGACTTCCTTGCGGGTGTCTGCGTCGAGGCCGCGGCGGGCGAGGACTCCCCGCTGATGGTCGCGATCGGCACCCTGCACGCCGCGCGGCTGGAGGTGAAGCGACTGGTGGCGGAGCGGCGCATCACCGATGCCTCCCGCCGGCGGGACGTGTCCGGGTGGTTCGAGGTCCTGGTCGAGGGGCTGGCCTCCGGCCCGCCCCTGCTGCGCGTGGAGCAGTTGCTCGCCCTGGCCCGGGCCGGGCTGGTCCGGTTCGTGGGGCCGGACCCACAGTTCGAGGCCGACGCCGGCCAGTCCCTGTTCACCGTGTCCAGTCCGCAGGTGGGCACTGACGAGGCCGCGCTGGACGTGCATCGCGGGCGGTGGATGGTCGAGGCGATGATGCCGGCGAACCGGGTGCAGCAGTCCTCCTCGCCCCTGGTGGCCTCGTTGCTGAAGGAGGGCACGGCCGTGCCGTACGCGGTGGAGGACGAGGAGGGGGAGGTGCTCCCGGGGCGGGGCTTCGACGTCACGGGGCGGCCCTACCGGCTCAAGGATGCCCAGGGGCGGGTGCATGAGCGTGTGTTCGTCCTCGGCCTGCAGCTGGCCTCCGTGCAGTGGGGTACCGCGATCGCCGCAGAGGCGGGGCAGGATCCGGACGGCCGCGCCCGGACGCTCGGTGATGCGGACGCGGCCGCCCGCGCGGTCTGGGAGCTCCTGGTCCGCTGACGACGGTGCCCCCGGGACCTGCCAGGTCCCGGGGGCACCGTCCCCGCGGACGGGGCGTCAGCCCGCCTCAGCGGGGTGGACCGGCCTGCGGATCAGGGACGGGTGGGGTGACCGACGCCCGTGCCCGGGCCACCGTGGTGGCCCGGACCCCGGTGCGAGTGGTCCCCACCCCGGCCCGGGGCGGGGACGCCGTTGTTCTGGCCCACACCGTTGTTCTGGTCCGGGGCGTTGCCGCCCTCGTTGTTGCCGCTGTGGTGGCCCGGGCCCTTGTTCGGGTTGTCCTCACCGTTGCCCGATTCGCCTGGTTCGCCCGGCTCACCCGGTTCCTCCACTTCGGCCGGTGCGAGGTCCAGTCCGACCAGGACCGGGTCGTGGTCGGAGGAACGCCACTGGTCCGCGGCGTAGAGCATCTCGTTGACGTAGTTGTAGCGCGAGTACTCCAGGGCCACGGACTCGTCGGCGTTGATGTCCCAGACATCGGCACCGGTCACCGTGGCCTCGGCGGCGGCGTTGGTGAGGATGCCGTCCAGGGAGCCGACCGAGCCGTCGAAGGCGTAGGTGTACTCGCCGGTCTTCGGGGCCTGCGAGACGTACCCGGCGTCCTCCATGACCCGGATGGGGTCCTCCTTCTCGTAGGAGTTGAAGTCGCCGATGAGCAGGACCTTCTCCACGCCGGTGCGGCCCTGCAGCTCCGCCGCGAAGGCGACCAGGGCCTCGGCCTGGGCCACGCGGTCCGCGTTGGAGGCACCCTGGCCGTCGCCGATGTCCGTGTTGCCCGCGCCGGAGCCCGAGCCCTTGGACTTGAAGTGGTTGGTGATGGCGATGAACCGGGTGGACTCATCCCCGTCCACGGGCTGGAACACCTGCGCCAGCGGCTCGCGGGCGTTGTCGAAGGCGACCTGGTCGTCGAGGATCACCGACTCCCCGACCGTCTCCACGGCCTCCGGCTGGTAGATGAAGGCGTTGCGGATGACGTCCTGGGAGGCCGGGTCCGGGGTGACCGACGGGGTCACGGCATACGCCCACTTCTCGGAGCCGGCGTCGGCGTTCAGCGCCTCGACCAGGGTGGCCAGCGAGTGGTCCCGGTCCTGCCCGAAGGCGGCGGAGTTCTCGATCTCCTCGAGGCCGATGACCGAGGCGTCCAGCCCGTTGACGGCCTCGACGATCTTGGCCTGCTGGCGTTCGAGGTTGGCCTCGTCGTAGGCGCCGCGGGGATCACAGCGGTTGGTCGTGATGGGGTTGCCCTCGCGATCCTCGTAGGCATCGCAGGACTCGAACTGGTTCCCCAGGGTGGTGAAGTAGTTCAGCACGTTGAACGTGGCCACGGAGACGGTGCCGCCGACCTCGGCCGGTGCCTCCTCGCCGGTCCGGGTGTTCTCGAACCGGGCGGGCTGGACCTGGTCGGCGTTCTCGTCCGTCAGGTGCCCCAGCGGCTGGAAGCTCCAGGCGTCGTAGCGGAAGTCCAGGATCACCGGGGTGGTGAAGTCGACGCCCGAGCCCACCCGCACCGGGTCGTCCAGGTCCAGGTACGGCAGGGCGTCCTGGTTCCCGGGAGAGCGCATGAAGTTCGTGCCGGCGCCGTCGTCGAGGACGATCAGCTTCTCGTCGTTCTCGGCCATCACGGCCTGGGCCGGGGCACCCGGCTCGGCGACCGTCGTCGGGTTCAGCAGCGGGCTGTCCCCGGGCACGATGCCCAGCGAACCGTAGGAGTTGACGTCGTAGTTGTCCGTGATCGTCCAGTCACCGGTGGGCGCGATGAGCATGCCCTCGTGCGCTTCCTTCTCGGCCTCGGTGAGCGGGAACTCCAGCTCCGTGGGCTCCACGGTGGCGTCCTCGTCGAGGACCTCCACGCCACCGTCGGACACGGTCAGCTGCGTCAGGGCGTAGTACTCGCCGGCCGTGCCCGTGACCTGGACGTGGTCACCGAGGGCGACATCGTCCACGGTGTCCCGCGAGTAGACGAAGATGCCGTCCGAGGCGCCGGCACCGTCACCGGCGTCATCGCCTGTGCCGGCGGCCTGCAGGTAGTAGCCGTCGTAGCCACCGGTGGAGTACACCGCGGTGACCACGCCGCGGGTCGTCACGACCTGCCCGGCCAGCGGAGTGGCCGCCCCGGTGCCCTGGATCCGAGTGATGGGCGTGACCTCGGTGGGGGTGACGGGATCCTCCGGTGCCGGGTCGACCGGGTCACCGGGGTCGCCCGGTTCCGAGGAGGAGCTCGTCGGCGTCACGGTCCCGGACAGGCTGAAGTCGGCCGAGTTGTCGTTCGTGTCCACACCACCGGCGGCGCGGTTCATCGACCTCGGGTCCGAGTTCGCGGACGGGGACTGCGCCACGGCGGTCTCGAAGGTGTTCGAGGAACCGTAGCCCAGCAGGTCGACCACGCGGTCGTCCTGGCCGGAGAGGACCGAACCGGTGGACAGTCCCGTCAGGGCCGCCGACTGGTCGGAGAGCACCAGGGTGCCGCTGGTGCCGGAGAAGGCCACGCCCGTGGTCGCATCCGGGGTGGGCAGGGCCTGGCCGGCGGATCCGTTCGAGTTGCCCCGGACCAGGTAGTACCCCTGGGCGGGGATCGTGCCGGAGAGCTGGACAACACCGGTCGGGGCCGAGCTACCACCGGAGGAACGGTACTGCAGGGACCAGCCCTCCAGGGAGACCGGGGAGTCCGTGGGGTTGTAGAGCTCGACGAACTTGTGCGTGTAGACGGCGTTGGCCGACCCGCCGTTCGTGTAGG
>JAPFFX010000017.1 GCA_026645375.1 Citricoccus sp. WCRC_4
GTTCATAGGACTCCCTGTACTCCGATGCGACGTCCCAGCGGGACACACGAAAGCCATCGGAACGTACGCATACGACATCAGGGGTACCAATCCTGCTGTTCCACGTGAAACCACAGTGCGGCGGATGTTGAGCGGAGTCGCTGGAGCGAGATGTACACCAGGCCCGCACCGAGGGAAGCGAACCGGGCGTCTGCTTCGGCATCCTCAGAGGAGCCAGGCCCAGACGCCGAGGATCTGGGCGCTCGAAGCGAGCAAAAAGTCTTCTTAGCTTAAGACAACCTGAAACCGTTGATGGCGGCAATCTGGGCCCATTGACACTTGCCACGCCATAGGCCTCGGTCTGAGACGACCGTGGGGAGCGAAGGCATTCTGTCGGCCCAGCTCGCTACACGCAGGACGTCAGCTAGAACCCGGCCGCGTGCCCACGTTCTGCGATCTCCACGGCAGCCTCTCGGTACGAGAGGGCACCGGTCGACTGCGGGTCATACGTCAGCACCGACTGCTGATAGCTCGGCGCCTCGGAGATCCGGACGTTGCGGGGGATCACGGCGCTGAGCGCCTCGTTCGGGAAGTGTTCCCGGACTTCCGAGGCCACCTGGGTCGCGAGATTCGTGCGACCGTCGTACATCGTCAGGAGGATCGTCGATACCCGCAGCGCGCCGTTCAGGTGCTTCTGGATCATCTCGATGTTCTTGAGGAGCTGGGAGAGACCCTCGAGGGCGTAGTACTCCGTCTGGATCGGGATCAGGACCTCGCCGGCCGCCACGAAGGCATTGACGGTGAGCAGCCCCAGGCTGGGGGGACAGTCGATGAAGACGAAGTCCAGGCGGGGCAGCCCCTCCTTCTCGCGATGCGCGAAGTACTGCTTGAGCGCACGGGACAGGCGTTGTTCCCGGGCCACGAGAGAGACCAGCTCGATCTCCGCACCGGCAAGGTCGATCGTCGCCGGTGCAACGATCAGGCCGTCGACATCAGGACATGGCTGGACGACGTCGGCGAGGGGCAGTTCGTCAATGAGCACGTCGTAAACACTGTCAACGTCGGAGGTGTGCGGGATGGCAAGGGCGGTGGAGGCGTTTCCCTGTGGATCAATGTCCACCACGAGCACCTGCATGCCGGCACGCGCCATCGCTGCCGCCAGGTTCACGCTGGTCGTGGTCTTCCCGACTCCGCCCTTCTGGTTCGACACCGTGATGATGCGCGTCTCACGCGGCCTGGGAAGCTTCCGCGAACGCAGCCTGGCCCGCCGCCGGCTCTCCTGAGCGGAGTCCTGGGTCAACGAAGTCAAGCCCTCATGACCCCCACCGGACGTCATGGTCGACTCAGTTTCACGTGCAACACCTGACTCATCGGTCAAGAAAACAACCTCCCGAGGTTGATAAGACAGCGACCTCGATCCTCCAGCGGATCGATCGGCGTATCCAGCCTACTGCTCAGCGGCCCCGTCCGACGGCGACCCGGACGACCGTGGTCGGTTCGGTAAGCAGGTCTCCGCCCACGGTCTCGATGACGGGGGTGGAACACTTGTGCTTCTTCAGTACCTTGGCGGCCGTCCGTACCTCGTCAGCGGCGCTACGGCCCTTGATCGCCAAGAGTTCCCCGCTACCCTGGAGCAGCGGCACGGTCATCGGCACCAGGGTCTTCAGGGCGGAGACGGCGCGGGCCGTGACCACGTCCACGACGACGTTGCCCACCACCTGTTCGGAGCGGGCACGGACCACGTCCACGTTCTCCAGGCCGAGGTCATCCACCACCATGTCCAGCCAGGAGACCCGGCGCTCCAGGGGCTCGATCAGGATGAACTGGCAGTCCGGACGCGCCAGGGCCAGGGCGAGCCCGGGCAGGCCGGCCCCGGAGCCGACGTCGGCCACCAGCGCTCCATCAGGCAGCAGGTCCCCCACGACGGCACAGTTCAGTACGTGCCGTTCCCACAGGCGCGGGACCTCGCGCGGGCCGAGCAGGCCCCATTCGATGCCTGTCGACGCCAGGTGCTCCACGTACCGCTGGGCCAGGTCCAGGCGATCTCCGAAGAGCTCCTCGGCCGCCTCCAGCAGGGCACCGGAGAGCACCGGTGGCTCCTGCACGCCTTCCTCGGTCGACTCAGTCACCGGTGGAGACCACCACGTGCCGACGGGGCCCTTCGCCCTCGGACTCGCTCACCAGACCCGCCTCGGCGATGACGTCGTGCACGACCTTGCGCTCGTAGGCGCCCATGGGCTTGAGGTGGACCGGTTCACCGGTCTGACGGACCTGTTCCACGGCGTCCTGCGCCTCGGCCTCGAGCTCGGTCGTTCGCCGTGCCCGGTAGCCGGCGATGTCCAGGACCAGGCGGGACCGATTGCCGGTCGCCGAGAGCACGGCAAGGCGGGCGAGCTCCTGCAGGGCCTCCAGGCCCTTTCCGTCCCGGCCCACCAGGTCACGGAGGCGGTCGTCGCCGTCCTCGGCGATCACCGACAGGTAGGTGCGACCATTGCGGACCTCGATGTCGATGTCCCCATCGATGTCGGAGATGTCCAGGAGTTCCTCGACGTAGTCGGCGGCGATGTCACCCTCCTCCTCCAGGCGCTTCGCCGTCCTGGACGCAGAGGCCTCCTCCCCGTCCGAGTCGTCCGAGTCGCCCGTGTCGTCCGCGTCGTCCCCGTCGGAGCCCTCCACGGAGTCATCCGCGGCCTCGTCGACGGGATGGTCCACGGAATGGCCGACCGTGTCGGCCCCGGTCCGGTCGACCGACTCGTCGGCGCCCTCCACGGGCTCCGTGGTCTCCGGAACGTCACCGTGGGGGGATGCGGACACGTCGGTCATCACTTTCTCCTCTTCTTGGTCTGCCGCTTGGGCTGCTGGCGCTGGCCGGCCTGCTGCACCCTGGCAGCCTCCGCCTCGGCCTTCGCCGCTGCCTCCTGGGCGGCCTTGCCCACGGGCGGCAGGCCCTTGGCCGCGCGTCGTTCGTTGAGCTCGCGTTCGGCCAGCGAACCGGGGGTCGGGTTGTTGCGGATGATCCACATCTGCTGCCCCACGGCCCAGAAGTTGGTGGCGGTCCAGTAGATCAGCACGCCGATGGGGAAGTTGATGCCACCGATGCCGAACACCAGCGGGAGGATGTAGAGCATGAACTTCTGCGACTGGGCGAACGGTCCGGTCATCGCCGCCTCGGACATGTTCTTGCTCATCAGCATCTTCTGCATGTAGAACTGCGAGGCCGTCATGAGGACGATCATGACGAGCGAGACGATGATGACGGCGACGTTCAGGTTCTCGCCCAGCGAGCCCAGGAACGTGGACTGCATGGGCGCGCCGAGGAAGATGGCATCGCCGAAGGACCGGATCTGGTCCGCGCTCAGCGCGGCCTCACCCTCACCCCGTTCGGCAGCCGCTCCGGCCCCGGAGAGGATCTGGAACAGCGCGAAGAAGAACGGCATCTGCACGAGCATCGGCAGGCAGGCCGCGAACGGGCTGGTGCCGTGCTCCTTGAACAGCGCCTGCTGCTCCATCGCCATGGCCTGACGGGAGAGCTGGTCGGTCTTGCCCTTGTATTTGGCCTGCAGCTTCTGGATCTCGGGCTGCATCGCCTGCATCGCCCGCTGCGACTTGATCTGCTTGACGAACAGCGGGATCAGCAGGGTGCGGACCAGGATCACCAGCAGGATGATCGACAGCGTCCAGGTGACGCCGCTGTCGGGGTCCATGCCGAGCCAGTCCAGGACGGTGTGGAACGCACCGAGGATCCAGGACATCACCCACTTGAAGGGCCAGAGAATGATTGCGAAGAAGTCCATGGTCTCCTACTGCTCCTCCGGCGGATCCGGCGGAATGACGGGATGGTTCAGGTCAATGATCTTGGGTCGGCGTCCCGGTGGCCAAATCCTGCGACCGGGCGGGACGGCATCGACCCCGCCGCTGGACCACGGATGGCACCGCGCCAGCCTGCGGGCCGACAGCCACGAGCCGCGCGTCGCGCCGTGGACGTGCACGGCCTCCAGGGCGTAGGCCGAGCAGGACGGGAAGTAGCGGCACACCTGACCGTAGGTCGGCGAGATCACCGCCCGGTAGGCCATCAGGAGCCAGCCGAGCAGCATCGACGGCAGGGCACGCAGGGGTCCCCAGACGGTGGGTCCCGGCAGGGTCGTGAAGGGGGACTGTTCGGTCACGGCGCGGTCCCGGTGGCCCGACGTCGGCCCTCGGCCTTGCGCAGTGCGGAGGACAGGGCGGAGTCCAGGTCCTTCTTCAGGCTGTTCCAGTCCGCCTCGCCCGAGGGCGGCAGGGCCCGCACGACGATCGTCGCACCCGGGTGCCCCCTGAGGGGGCCGTTGAGCTGCTCCGCGACCGCGGCCCGGAGCCGGCGCTTGACCCGGTTGCGGGTCACCGCGTTCCCGACCGCCTTGGAGACGACGAAGCCGGCCCTGACCGGGCCGGCGTCGGGATCCAGGGGGTAGGCGGACACGACAACGTTCCGGCGCCCTGCCCGGGCGCCGGAACGCAGTGTCTGGGAGAAGTCCGCGGGGGTGCGTACCCGTCTGTCGCGGGGCAGCACGCCGTCGTGTCCGCTCTACTGGCCAGCCTCAGGCTGGATCAGGCGGACAGTTCCGTGCGGCCCTTGGAACGGCGGGTCGCCAGGATGGCGCGGCCGGCGCGGGTGCGCATCCGGGCGCGGAAACCGTGCTTCTTGGCACGGCGGCGGTTATTCGGCTGAAAAGTCCGCTTGCTCACTTTGAATTCTCCACAACGTGTGTATGCGCCCGGACCCGTTGTACCTGGGGGAAGAACCGGTAGACGCTCTGACTAGGACTTCCCCGCACGGGACTCCGGACCGTATGGGCTGGGCCCGGTCCGGTGTCCGCCGGCTGTCGGCGCTCCGCGACCGGACCAGGAAGACCTGGACGGTTCTGCGCATGCGCAATCAGCCCCACGGGGACCAACCAAGTTTACGGAGGCCCATGAGCCAAGGTCAAATTGCCCTCGAGTCCGCCGGGGTCGACTCACCCTTCCTGCACCGTTCCCGCGGGTGCCGGTCGCGTGTCCATCGATGTTCCCGGGACCCTCACGGAGCTGCACGCGCCACCGGAGACCAACACTCCCGGGCCCGTTGCACGGAGTCCACACCCCCTGCCGCGTGATTCCGGTAATGGAACTGCGCTCATCCACAGGGTTATCCACCCCCTGTGAATAACCCTGTGGATTACCGGTAGACTCGAGGCCTACCCCGTCAGGAAGGACCCCCACACCCCATGGTCGCAGATGAGGCTGTCAGCAGCTCGTGGCGCAAGGTGGTCCGTACCCTGGAGGAGGACGACAGGGTCTCTCCCCGGCAACGCGGGCACATCGGACTGGCCCAGGCACAGGGGCTGATCGGCAACACGCTGCTGCTGGCCGTTCCGAACGAACTCACCCGCGAAGTGCTCCAGACCCAGCTGAAGGACTCCCTCGCGGCCGCGCTGCAGGACGTGTTCCGCACCGAGATCCTCTGCGCGTACTCGATCGACTCCACGCTCACCGCCCCCCTGGAGTCCGAGCCCCCGAGGGCGGCCCAGGCCGCCCCGGTCCCGGAGATCCCCCTGGCCCGCTCGGCGGGCTCGCCGGTGCGGTCGATGCCGCCGGCACCCGCCCCGGCGCCGCCGTCGACCTCCGACGAGACGAGCCGGCTGAATCCGCGGTACCACTTCGAGACCTTCGTGATCGGTTCCTCCAACCGGTTCGCGCACGCCGCTGCCAATGCCGTCGCCGAGGCACCGGCCAAGGCGTACAACCCGCTGTTCATCTACGGCGAGTCCGGCCTGGGCAAGACGCACCTGCTCCATGCCATCGGCCATTACGCACGACACCTGTACCCGGGGCTGCGGGTGCGCTACGTGAACTCCGAGGAGTTCACCAACGACTTCATCAACTCCATCCGCCACGACGAGGGCGCCAGCTTCAAGCAGGTGTACCGCAACGTGGACATCCTGCTCATCGACGACATCCAGTTCCTGGCGGACAAGGAAGCCACCGTCGAGGAGTTCTTCCACACGTTCAACACGCTCTACAACAACAACAAGCAGGTCGTGATCACCTCCGACCTGCCGCCGAAGCAGCTCTCCGGCTTCGAGGACCGGCTGCGCTCCCGTTTCGAGTGGGGGCTGATCACGGACATCCAGCCGCCGGACCTCGAGACGCGCATCGCCATCCTGCGCAAGAAGGCGGAGGCCGAGGGACTGACCGCTCCGCCTGAGGTGCTCGAGTACATCGCGTCCAACATCTCCACGAACATCCGTGAGCTCGAGGGGGCGTTGATCCGCGTCACCGCCTTCGCCTCGCTGAACAAGCAGCCCGTGGGCATCCAGCTGGCCGAGCAGGTGCTCAGGGACCTGATCACGGACGAGGATGCCCACGAGATCACGGCGCCGACGATCATCAACGAGACGGCGGCCTACTTCAACCTGACGATGGACGAGCTGGTGTCGAAGTCCAGGACCCGGACCCTGGTCACGGCCCGGCAGATCGCGATGTATCTGCTGCGTGAGCTCACCGAGATGTCCCTGCCGAAGATCGGCCAGGAGCTGGGCGGTCGTGACCACACCACCGTCATCCACGCCGATCGCAAGATCCGCGAGCTCATGGCGGAGCGGCGCACCATCTACAACCAAGTCACCGAGCTGACGAACCGGATCAAGCAGCAGCAGCGCTCTCGCTGACCCGGCGGCGGGGCATCGGCCGATGCCGGCCAGCCGACCGACCTTCACCCTTAACTGCAAGGTAGTTCCACAGGACGATCCGCGCCGATGACTGCTCTACACAGCCGTTGTCCACAGTTATCCACAACTTTCCACAGGCTCCGGCCCGGTATTTCGTAGGCCAACCCACAGCTGTGGATAAACCTGTGGATGCTTAAGTGGAGCACCGGGGTCGGGCTCTGGATAACCAGGTGGTCGCCTGTGAATTCGCGGATTTCGGCGCCGACGTTGTGCACAATGGACGCACAGCACCGACGAACGGCGTCCACCGGCGTATCCACAGGGTCTTCCGCGGCCCCGGGCCTTGCCGGTACGTTATCCACAGTTTCCACAGCACTTATTAACACTACTAATCCCTGTTAATAGAAAAATCCCAAGAACATTAACCCTGCGCTCCCGTACCGACGCGGCCGCCACCGTCCGACGCTCCACCGCGGGCCGTGAACCACATCAACGGCGTTTTTTGTGTCATTCGCGTCATAGGCGAGTCACGGTAAGCTGACACGGCACCCGGTCATCGGCGTGTACGAGGGGCTCCAGGCGGGTGGACGTCCCGGTGGAGCCGAACGACAAGACCTGCCGTCTGCGAGAAAGGCGGATACTTCTGTGAAGTTCACCGTTGAGCGGGACATCCTGACGGACGCCGTGTCCTGGACCGCCCGATCCCTGTCGCCCCGCCCGCCGGTGCCGGTCCTGTCGGGACTGCTCATCACCGCTGAGGACGGCCTCGTCTCCATCGCCAGCTTCGACTACGAGACCTCGGCACAGCTGGAGATCGAGGCCGACATCGAGACCCCCGGCAAGATCCTCGTCTCCGGGCGCCTGCTCAATGACATCGTCCGGTCCCTCCCGGCCGCGCCCGTCACCGTGGAGACCGAGGGGTCCAAGGTCATCGTGACCTGCCGGAACTCCCGGTTCGACCTGGCCACCATGCCCGTCGAGGAATACCCCGCGCTGCCCGAACTCCCCGAGTCGGCGGGCACGGTGGACGGCAGTGCCTTCGCCCACGCCGTCGCGCAGGTCACCGTGGCCGCCTCGAAGGACGACACCCTGCCCATCCTCACCGCCGTGAAGCTCGAGATCGAGGGCGACCGGATCACGTTCCTGGCCACGGACCGTTACCGCCTGGCGCTGAAGGAACTCACCTGGTCCCCTGCTGACCCCTCGATCTCCACCTCGTTGCTGGTGAAGTCCCGGACACTCACCGAGGTCGCCAGGTCCCTGGCCGGCGGCGGCGACCTGGAGCTGCGCCTGCCGAAGGAGTCCTCGACCTCGGACCTCGTCGGCTTCTCCTCCGGCGGCCGCCGGACCACCAGCGTCCTGGTGGACGGCGAGTACCCCAAGATCCGGGCCCTGTTCCCGGAATCCAGTCCCATCCACGCCGTGGTGGCGACCAGCCCGCTGGTCGAGGCCGTGAACCGCGTCAAGCTCGTCGCCGAGCGGAACACCGCCGTGCGGATGGTGTTCACCGACGGCCAGGTGGCCCTGGATGCAGGCACCGGCAACGACGCCTCGGCCAATGAGTCCCTGGACGCCGCCCTCGAGGGTGATGAGATCACCGTCGCCTTCAACCCGGCCTACCTGGGTGAGGGCCTGAACGTCATCGACGCTCCCTACGTGCGGTTCTCCTTCACGACCGCTCCCAAGCCGGCCCTCATGACGGCCCAGCAGGAGCCGGATGCCCCGGAACAGGACGACTACCGGTACCTCGTCATGCCGGTTCGCCTGACCAACTGACGAAAAGCAGGCCGCAAGCCTCGTGCATCTGTCCCACCTCTCCCTCACCGACTACCGGTCGTATCACCGGGCCGAGCTGGACCTCTCGCCCGGTCCCAACGTGCTCGTCGGATCGAACGGAGTGGGCAAGACCAACGTCGTGGAGGCCATCGGCTACCTGGCCACCCAGGAATCGCACCGGGTCTCCAACGACGCCCCCCTGGTCCGGTTCGGCGCCACCCAGGCCATCATCCGTGGCCGGGTCCACCGAGGTGAGCGGGCGGTCGCCGTCGAGATCGAGATCAACCCGGGCAAGTCGAACCGGGCGGCCATCAACCGTGGGGCGCCGCAGCGTGCGCGGGAGGCACTGGGACTGCTGCGTTCCGTCCTCTTCGCTCCGGAGGACCTGTCCCTGGTCAACGGCGATCCCACGGTGCGCCGGCGGTTCCTCGACGACCTGGTGGTCCAGCTCCGCCCAGCCCTCGGGGATGCCCGCAGTGACTACGATCGTGTCCTGCGCCAGCGCAACGCCCTGCTGAAGAACGCCAGGGCCTCCCGCACCTGGTCCGACGAGCACGACCACACCCTTGCCGTCTGGGACGAGCACCTGTCCCGCGCCGGGGCCCGGGTGCTCAACGGCCGGCTCCATGTCCTGCAGATGCTCGCCGTGCCCCTGACCGAGTCCTACGCGGCCCTCGCCCAGGGACGGAAGGCGGCCGGGTTCACCTACGAGTCCACGGTCCCGCTGGCCGGCGGTCAACACGGGACCATTCCCAGTGAGCAGGAGCTCTACGAGGCGCTGCTGGCCGAACTCGAGTCCCGCCGGAAGCAGGAGCGGGACCGCGGGGTCACCCTCGCCGGTCCCCACCGGGACGATCTCGCCCTGACCCTGGGACCGGCCCCTGCCAAGGGCTTCGCCTCCCACGGGGAGACGTGGTCGATGGCCCTGGGCCTGAAACTGGCCAGCTACCGGGTGCTGATCGCGGATGACGCGGACCCCGACGCCCGGCCCGTGCTCATCCTGGACGATGTCTTCGCCGAACTCGACGAGGGGCGCCGGGCGCGATTGGCCGCCCTGGCCGCCGATGCCGAGCAGCTGCTGGTGACGGCGGCCGTGGCCGGGGACATCCCCGGCGAGCTCGCCGGACCGCGGATCGGCGTGAGCCTGGGCGAGGACGGCAGCATGCTGGATGCGGAGGGGGCACCGTGACCGATGCGTCGGACCCACCCGCGGGGCAGGGGGACGGGCCGGTAACCGGGGGACCCGAGGGGGATCCTCCCGCACCACCGGTCGAGGAACCCGACGCCGCCCTGGTCGCCCTCAATCGGGTGCGCCAGGCCGCTGCCGCCCGAGGTGAGGTCCGCCGTCGCACCCCGGGCACCGGCAGGGCGGCAGCCGCCTGTGGCTCCCACCCCGCGAGCAGCTCCCGCGCGTCGTCCGCGCGGCCGACGGCGAGCAGCGACTCGACGTGGTCTGCGGAGTGGGCGGCGATCGAGCGGGAGAAGCCCGCTGCCTGTCGGCTCTGATCGAACGCCTCGAAGCGCTCGAGCGCACGCAGGTCGTCCCCGGCCCAGTGGTCGAGGGCGCCGAGGAGCATGAGGTGGAACCGGCCGGTCGACAGCTTCCCCTGGGCGGCGTCGAAGGCGCAGGCGCGCTCGGCGAGCTCTCGGGCGAGCCGCTCGTCACCCCCGAGGGCGGCGACCTGCGCGAGGGGAGCGAGCACCACCGGGTCGTCCTCCAACTCCGCGCCTCCGTACTGCAAGATGATCTCCCGCGACCGGTCCGCGTGCCCGCGCGCGAGCGCCAGGCGGCCCGCTCGCGCCTCGACGAGCGCGAGGTACCAGAGGAAGTTCGCGGCGGCGGGCTCGTCCCGCTCGGCCACCGAGTGCAGCGCCGTGCCGAGCACGTGCCTCGCCTCGTCGAGCCGCCCCGACCAGTAGCAGCAATGGCCCTCGGCTGCCGCGGCCTCGCCGACCGCGCCGACGTCCCCGGATCGCCGAGCGAGGTCGAGTGCGCGTCGCGTGAGCGCGAACGACTCCGGCTCACCCTGGTTGTAGCGGACGATGGCGAGCGCCGCGAGCGCACGGGCGGTGAGCGCGTCGTCACCGAGCTGATCGCCGAGCCTGACGGCCTCGCGTGCGTGCGCCTCCGCCACCGCGAGACCCTCGGTGATGCGCGTGTCGTGCGCGAGCAGCTCGTGGATCTGCAGCTCGAGCCCGGGATCACCGTCCGACTCCCGCAAGGCCTCGCGAAGGCGCTCGACCGCGGTCGG
>JAPFFX010000060.1 GCA_026645375.1 Citricoccus sp. WCRC_4
TCGGACTCCGGGCGCGGGGACAGCACCGCGAGGTGACGCGGCCCGGTACCGCCGGGCAGGCGGTGCACGGCCGTCGGTTCGGTCTCCACCCGCACGACGTCAACCGCGTCACCGCCCGCTGAGCTCCTGCCGGCGCGGTCGCCCAGGTCCTCCCCGCCCATCCCGCTGACCTCGCGGTAGGCCTGGCCGTCGGCTGCACCCGGGGCCTCATCCGTGGTGCCGTTCCCGGCGGCCCGGGCCGAGGCCTCGAGGGCGGCCACCGAGTACTCGAGGATCCGGTCGCCGCCGAGGTCCGTGACGAGCAGGCGGTCGTCGTCGAGGAAGAGCACGAAGTGCAGGTGCGGCGCCTCCTGACGGGAGGGCACCGGCCCGGAGCCCTCCGGGGCCTGGACCGCGATCGGCCGGTCCAGCCGGCCGTCGTCGAGGATCCGGGCGATGGTCAGGGTGCCCGAGTCATAGGAGGCTGCGGCCAGCCACGTCCCGGCGGGGTTCAGGTCGGCGTGGCAGGTATTCTCGCCCCCGCTGGGGACCCGCTGGGTGGTGACCCAGCCGACGTCGTCCGCCTCGGCACCCGGCACCGACGGTGACAGGACCGCCAGCGCTCCCTCGGACACGTGCTGGGCCGCGTACAGCCGGCCCTCCGACGGGGTGCCCGGGCGTCCCGCGACCAGCCAGGACGGCGCGTCCGGCCCGGCACCGGCCACGGCCTCCGGGCCCTCCGGCCACCCGGTCGTGCGCACGACGCCCCCCGAGGAGGGCAGGGCGGGGGCGTGCTCGCCGGGTTCGTTGAAGGTGCCGACCAGGACGGAGGTGGTCACGGCTCAGTCCCGGGAGATCTCGTCTTTGGCGCGGGGGTCGGCGTCGGCCAGGAAGGCGTCGATCCGGTGGACCTCCTCGCCCTCGCCGATGGCCGCGGCGGCCTGGCCGAGCAGGTAGAGAGAGCGCAGGAAACCGCGATTGGGCTCGTGGCTGTACGGCACGGGGCCGGCCCCGCGCCAGCCGGCGCCGCGCAGGGCGTCCAGTCCGCGGTGGTAGCCGACGCGGGCGTAGGCGTAGGCGTCGATGGTGCGGCCCTCACCCCACGCGTCCTGCGCCATGAGCGCCCAGGCCAGCGAGGACTTGGGGAACCGGGTGGCGAGGTCCTCCGGCAGGTCACCGGCCTCGATCCGCGCGAGGACCTCGTGCTCCTCCGGCAGGTAGGTGGGTTCGGGCTGCATCAGGTTCCTGCCGACCAGGGACGCGTCAGACATGGTGCTCCTTCCGGGGCGGTCGTGGGTGGGGCGGGTTCACCCCCGACTCTAGCCGTGCCCCGGCTCCCCGCCCTCGTCCAATCCGAGCTCGCGGGCCTGCCGGGCCCACCGGGCATGCTCCAGGTCACGGGCCTCACGGCGGTCCTGGCGGGCCTCGAGCCGGTCGACCCGCTGCTCCAGCTCCGGCCGGGCGGTGCCCTTCTCCAGCGCCTCGACCCGCTTGCGCAGCGTGTCCAGCTCCTGCGGGTCGCCGCCCTCGGCCCACGGCAGCGGCTTGCCGGTGACCATGCTGAGCACGGTGATCCCACCCCAGACGAGGATGGCGACGATGGCGATCCACGCGAACCACGGCATGGGCGTTCCTTCCATTGGCCGGCCCGGACCGATCGGTCCGGGCCGGCGGCGGGGCTACTTGATCGACTTGCCGGCGGAGCCCAGTTCCTGACAGGCCTGGACGATGCGCTCGGCCATGGACGTCTCGGCCAGGGCACCCCAGACGCGCGGGTCGTACGCCTTCTTGTTGCCGACGTCGCCGTCCACCTTCAGCACGCCGTCGTAGTTGGTGAACATGTGCCCGGCCACCGGCCGGGTGAAGGCGTACTGGGTGTCCGTGTCCACGTTCATCTTGATGACGCCGTAGGAGACGGCGTCGGAGATCTCCTGCTGGGAGGAACCGGAGCCACCGTGGAAGACCAGGTCGAAGGGGCGCTCCCTGCCGATCTTCGCCCCGACCTCGCGCTGGATCCCGTCCAGGATCTCCGGGCGCAGCTTCACGCCGCCCGGCTTGTAGACGCCGTGGACGTTGCCGAAGGTCAGCGCGGTGATGTACCGGCCGTTCTCCCCGGTGCCGAGGGCCTCGATCGTGGCGAGCCCGTCCTCGACGGTGGTGTAGAGCTTGTCGTTGATCTCGTGGGCCACGCCGTCCTCCTCCCCGCCGACGACGCCGATCTCCACCTCGAGGACCTGCCGGTTGGCGTGGGTCCGGGCCAGCAGCTCGCGGCCGATGCGCAGGTTCTCCTCCAGGGTCTCGGCGGAGCCGTCCCACATGTGGGAGTTGAAGAACGGGTCACGGCCGGCCTTCACCTCGGCCTCGGAGGCGTCCAGCAACGGCATGACGAAGCCGTCCAGCTTGTCCTTCGGGCAGTGATCGGTGTGCAGGGCGATGTTGACGTCGTACTTCTTCGCCACCTCGCGGGCGAAGGCCACCATGGCCAGGGAACCGGTGACCATGTCCTTGACGGAGGAGCCGGAGAAGTATGCCGCGCCACCGGTGGACGCCTGGATGATGCCGTCCGAACCGGCCTCGGCGAAACCGCGGATGGCCGCGTTCAGCGTCTGGGAACTCGTGACGTTGATCGCCGGGTAGGCGTAGCCGCCGTCCTTGGCGGAGTCGATCATCTCGGCGTACTTGTCCGGGGAAGCGATGGGCATTGCGGCTCCTTGGCGTCTGGTGACCGTGAGCGCCGGCGAACAAGCCGGCGTCGGGAAGTCCGGTCTGCGGGCGGGGCGGGCAGGCCGCCCGGGTGCAGACCCTGTCCGCAAGCCATCCTAACGACAGGACGGGCACGGGGGCGGTGCCGGCACCTGGGTGACCTGGCCGCAGGCCCGGCGCCCGCCGGGTCAGCCCTGGGAGCCTCGGTCCGCCGCGGCGGTGCCGGCATCCTCGACCTCGGGGGACGCCTGGGCGGGCCCGTGCGGCCCGGCCCCACCCGGAACCGCGCTCCTGCGGCGTTGGCGGCGCATGCGCTGGTAGCGCAGACGCTGGGCCGGGGTGGCCTTGGCGGCGGCCCGGTCCTTCGGGTCGAGGGGATCCTCGCCCAGCACCGGGTCGGGACCGGTCTGGTAGCGATCGGACCAGACCTGGATCAGGGTCCACGCCACGGCGGTGTAGGGCACGGCCAGGATGGCACCGAAGATCCCGCCGACGATGGTGCCGACCGTCAGGGCCAGCAGCACGATCAGGGCGTGCAGGCTCAGCGTGCGGCCCATGACGACGGGCTGGAGCAGGTTGCCCTCGAGCTGGTTGACGGCGACCACGATGGCGACCACGATCAGGGCCTCGACCGGCCCGTTGGCCACCAGGGCGACCAGGGCGGCCAGGATGCCCGCGACCGTCGCCCCCACGATGGGGATGAACGCGCCGATGAACACGATCACCGCCAGCGGCAGGGCCAGCGGGACCCCGAGGATGAACAGGCCGGCCCCGATCACCACGGCGTCCACCGCGGCCACCGTGGCGGTGCCGCGGACATAGCCGCCGAGGACCTGGGAGGACCTGTCGACGGACTCGGCGAGCTTGGCACGGGTCCCGTCCCGGAACCAGCGCAGGGTGAAGTTGGTGATCTTCCAGCCGTCCTTGAGCAGGAAGAACAGCACGACGATCATCAGCACCAGCCCGGTGAGGAACGTGGTCGCCGCCGAGAGGCCGGTGAGGGTGTTGCTGGCCAGGCCCCGGGCGAAGTCGCCGGTGGTGAGGAAGTCCGTGACCTGCTCGGTGGCGTCGTTGAGAGCCTGGTCGTCGATGGGCAGCGGGCCCGAGGTCAGCCAGGTCTGCAGTTGGCCCCAGCCCTCCACGGCGGAGTCCACGAGGGTGCCCCACTGGCTGCGCACAGCGAACACGACCCCGGTGATCACGCCGCCGACCACGACGAGGATGCCGAGGAAGGCCGTGACCGTGGCCAGCAGGTGCGACCAGTTGCGGTCCACCAGCCAGCGGACCAGCGGCGCGACGGCGGCGGCCAGGATCAGGGCGACGAGCACGGCGACCAGCACGACGCTCACGCGCAGCAGGAGCCAGAGGACCCCGACGACGACCGCGGCGATCAGCAGCGTCTGTCCGGCACGGGCCCCGGCCCGCCCCATCCCGTCCGACCACGGCCCCGAGGGCCGCGGGAGCGCGGCCGGGGAACTGGTCGGGGAGCCGGCGGGGGGACCGGCGGAGGGGCCGGCGTCGCGGTCTGGGGCCGCGTCGAGGGCGGTCCGGCCCGGGCCGGAATCGGCCCCGTGCGGGCCGGTGCCGCTCGAGGGGTCCTGCTGGTGCTGCGGGGGATGCGGTGTGGTCACGGGCTGGCTCCTGAGGCCTGGAGGACGCGGTGCTGGGGTCCAGCCTACGAGCAGGCCCGGCCGGTGGACGCCCGCGGGCACCGCGGAGGCGGTCAGGTACCGAACACGTGGCGGCGGACCCAGGCGTGCATCGCGATGCCCGCCGCCACTCCCGCGTTGATGGACCGGGTGGAACCGAACTGGGCGATGGACAGGGTCGCCTCCGCCGCGCGGTGCACCTCCTCGGACAGCCCCGGCCCCTCCTGGCCGAAGACCAGCACGCACCGCTCGGGCAGCCGGTAGGTCTCCAGCGGCACCGAGTCCGGGAAGATGTCGATGCCCAGCACCGTCAGGTCCTCGGACCGCGCCCAGTGGATGAAGTCCTCCACCGTCGGGTGGTGGTGCACGTGCAGGTAGCGGTCCGTGACCATGGCCCCACGCCGGTTCCAGCGGCGCCGGCCGATGATGTGCACGCCGGCGGCGTTGAAGGCGTTGGCGGTGCGCACCACGGTGCCGATGTTCAGGTCGTGCTGCCAGTTCTCGATCGCCACGTGGAAGGAGTGCCGGCGGGTGTCCAGGTCCGCGACGATCGCCTCCAGCGACCAGTAGCGGTAGTGGTCGACCACGTTGCGCCGGTCCCCGTGCCGCAGCAGGTCCGGGTCCCAGTGCTCCCCCGTCGGCCAGTCGCCCTCCCAGGGGCCCACGCCCACCTCGCGCGGAGATCCGTCGACGGGCACGACGTCGGCGCTCCCCTCGACCGGCGCGTCCGGGGCCAGCGCGGCCGGCACCGGGGCACCCGGGGCACCGGGTCCGGCGTCGGGCGTCACCCCTTGCGGTCCACCAGCGCCCACGAGGCCAGCGCCGAGGCGGCCGCCACAGTGAGCACCGAGGGCCAGGCGCCGATCTTCTTGGCCAGCGGGTGCGAGGCGCCGAACCCGCCCAGGTACACGGCGGACAGCGCGGCGGTGGTGCCCGGGCCGGCCTTCGCGGCCCAGGTCCGGCCCGCGTAGGCGCCGACGGCGGCCAGGACGACACCGCCGAGGGGACGGATCCCGGTCTCGCGGGCGGTCAGGTAACCGCCGATCAGCCCGAGCGCCGCCAGCGGGGCGGTGGTGACGGACTCGGCGGGCTTGAAGACTCCACGTTCACTCATGGCCACTACGCTAGCCGCCCCAGCGGTGGGTATTGACGCGCTGACGCGCGCCGGAGGACAGTGGTCATGCACCCGCCGCGTCAGCCTCCGGGATGAGGCCCCCTGCACCGCGCGGCACCGTGAGATGAGGGATGAGATGACCGAGAGTTCCGCGCCCGCCACCGGATTGCCGCCGACCGCCGTCGACCCCGAGGTAGCGGAGCAGGAGGAGCGGAAGTGGACACCGGGAAAGATCATCCTCTGGGCGGTCATCGCCCTGGTCGGCGGCATCGCGTGGGCCATCCTGGCCATCTCCCGCGGCGAGACGATCAACGCCATCTGGTTCGTGTTCGCCGCCGTGTGCACCTACCTCATCGCCTACCGCTTCTACTCGAAGTTCATCGAGCGGAAGATCACGCGGCCGGATGACACCCGGGCCACGCCGGCCGAGTACAACAACAACGGGCGGGACTTCATGCCGACGGACCGGCGGGTCCTGTTCGGCCACCACTTCGCGGCGATCGCGGGCGCCGGCCCCCTCGTCGGCCCCGTCCTCGCGGCCCAGATGGGCTACCTGCCGGGGACCGTGTGGATCATCATCGGCGTGGTCCTGGCCGGTGCCGTCCAGGACTACCTCGTCATGTTCTTCTCGATGCGCCGCGGGGGCCGCTCCCTGGGCCAGATGGCCCGGGAGGAACTGGGGATCATCGGCGGCACCGCCGCCCTGATCGCCACCCTGACGATCATGATCATCATCGTGGCGATCCTGGCGCTGGTCGTCGTCAACGCCCTCGGCGAGTCCGCCTGGGGCGTGTACTCGGTGGCCCTGACCATTCCGATCGCCCTGTTCATGGGCGTCTACCTGCGCTTCCTCCGCCCGGGCAGGGTGATGGAGGTCTCCGTGATCGGCTTCGCGCTGCTGATGTTCGCGATCATCTCGGGCCGCTGGGTCGCCGAGTCCGCCTGGGGCGCCGAGCTGTTCAGCCTGGACCGCACCACCATCGCCTGGGCGATCATCGTCTACGGTTTCGTGGCCGCCGTCCTGCCAGTGTGGCTGCTCCTGGCCCCGCGCGACTACCTCTCGACCTTCATGAAGATCGGCGTCATCGGCCTGCTGGCCATCGCGATCGTCGTGGTGCGCCCGGAGATCTCCGTGCCGGCCTTCTCCGAGTTCGCCGGACGCGAGGACGGGCCGGTCGTTCCCGGGTCGCTGTTCCCCTTCCTCTTCGTCACCATCGCCTGCGGGGCGTTGTCGGGGTTCCACGCCCTGATCTCCTCCGGGACCACGCCGAAGCTCGTCGAGAAGGAGCGGCAGACCCGGTTCCTCGGCTACGGCGGAATGCTCATGGAGTCCTTCGTCGCGATCATGGCGCTGGTCGCGGCGATCTCCATCGACCGCGGCGTCTACTTCGCCATGAACTCCTCGGCGGCCGTCACCGGGGGCACCGTGGAGGGCGCCGTCCAGTTCGTCAACTCACTGGGGCTCATGGGCGTCAACCTCACCCCGGAGGCGCTCACGGACCTGGCGGCCAACGTCGGCGAGGAGTCCGTGGTGTCCCGCACCGGTGGCGCCCCGACGCTGGCCGTGGGCATCGCCACCATCATGAACCAGTGGTTCGGCGGTCCCGCGATGATGGGCTTCTGGTACCACTTCGCGATCATGTTCGAGGCCCTGTTCATCCTCACCGCCGTGGACGCGGGCACCCGCGTGGCCCGGTTCATGCTCCAGGACAC
>JAPFFX010000090.1 GCA_026645375.1 Citricoccus sp. WCRC_4
GCCATCAGGGTTGAGCGGGTGGTGGCCAGCGCGCGCGGGAACCGGGTCTCGTCGCTCAGCTGCGTCCAGTCGTAGGTGTGGCGCACCAGGGTGGTGCCCTCGTCGGCCGGCTCGAGGTCCCAGCGCCAGCGGTGGCCCCGGGGCTGTTCCCCGGCCGGGGCGGGCAGCCAGGCGATGCGCCGACCCTCCTCGAACTCCACGACGTGGTTCTCGCGGGACTGGCCGTTGGTCAGGTCCGTGACGAACACGTCACCGACCGCGCGGACCCGCTGGTCGGGTCCGGAGTGGGCGAGGTTGTCATTGCCGTCCCACTCGGGCTGTCGGGCCGGATCGGCGATCAGCTCGAAGAGGACCTCGGCCGGTGCGCGCACGGTGCGCTCGGCGGTGACGATGCGTTCGGAGACTGGGGGCAGGGTAGCGTCCATGGCCCCAGTCTGGCACCGATCCGCCGTGTTCCGCGTCCGCGTCCGGATGGTGACTTGCGCGGGCAGCCCCGCGCTCAGTCCTCCCCGTGGCGCGCGTTGGCGCGCCAGCGGATGCCGGCGTCGATGAACCCGTCGATGTGCCCGTCGAACACGGAGGCCGGGTTGCCCTCCTCGTGGTTGGTCCGCAGGTCCTTGACCATCTGGTAGGGATTGAGGACGTAGGAGCGCATCTGGTCGCCCCAGGAGGCCTTGACGTCTCCGGCCATCTCCTTCTTCTTCGCGTCCTCTTCGGCCTTGCGCACCAGCAGCAGGCGGGACTGCATCACGCGCAGGGCGGCGGCGCGGTTCTGGATCTGGGACTTCTCGTTCTGCATGGACACCACGATCCCGGTGGGCAGGTGCGTCATGCGCACGGCGGAGTCCGTGGTGTTCACGGACTGCCCCCCGGGCCCCGAGGACCGGTAGACGTCGATCTTCAGTTCGGACTCGGGGATCTCGACCGAGTCGTCGGACTCGATGAGCGGGATGACCTCGACCGCGGCGAAGGAGGTCTGGCGGCGCCCCTGGTTGTCGAAGGGGCTGATCCGCACGAGGCGGTGGGTGCCGGCCTCGACGGACAGCGTGCCGAAGGCGTAGGGGGCGTTGACCTCGAAGGTGGCGGACTTCAGCCCGGCTTCCTCCGCGTAGGAGGTGTCCATGACCTTGGTGGACCAGCCGCGCTGCTCGGCCCAGCGCAGGTACATGCGCATCAGGATCTCGGCGAAGTCTGCGGCGTCCACGCCGCCGGCCCCGGCGCGGATGGTGACCACCGCGTCGCGCTCGTCGTACTCCCCGGACAGCAGGGTGACGATCTCGAGGTCGTCCATGGCCTTGCGGATGGACTCCAGCTCGCGGGCGGTGTCTGCCCGGGCGGCGTCGTCGTCCTCCTCGGCGGCGAGCTCGACCATGATCTCCATGTCCTCGATCCGCGAGGCGAGCCGTTTGATGCGCTCGAGCTCGGACTGGCGGTGCGAGAGCTTGGAGGTGACCTTCTGCGCGGCCTCGGGATCATCCCAGAGGTCCGGGGCGGACGCCTGCTTCTCCAGTTCGGCGATGTCCGCCTCGATCTGGGCGACGTCCGACACCTGCTCGATTTGCGACAGGGTGGAGCGCAGCTCCTTGATTTCAGCGGTGTAGTCAGTCTCAGCCATGGTGTGGTCCAGCCTACCGCGATGTGGGGCGGGCTCAGGGATGCCGCATCCGTTCGCCCACGTGCTCCCGCACCGAGGACTCGACGGAGGTGAGGACCTCCATCTCCTCCCCGCCGTCACAGGTCACCAGGGACAGGGTCAGGGACCCGTGCCCGACGGCGACCACCCGCCACCCGCCGCCGGAGTCCTCCCAGCGCAGGAGCCTGTCGAGGTCCGGCGTGGGGTCGCCCTCGATGTCCATGGCGGCACTCTACCGCGCGCGGCGGGGAAGGCACCGGCCGGCGGGGCGCCCGGGAGGCCGGGCGACAGGTCACGATTCGGTAGCATATCCGCCCCTGACGTGGAAAGACAGCAGAATGATACCCGTGAAGCTCCTCTCGGCACTCGCCGCCTTGGCCCTGGTCCTGACGCCCACCGGCTCCGCAGTCGCCGCACCGCTGACGGCCTCCTCGTCGCAGACGGGGACCCCGGTCGTCACCGAGTCGGGGGGCTCCGAACCGGTGCCGGTCACCGTCGACGGACTCGAGATCTCCGAGCTGGAGGTGCTGCCCGAGCTCCCGCCGGAGCCCGAGACGAGGTCCGGTCGGCTGGGCGGTTGCGCCGCCCGTGACTTCCGGGACGTCCCCGCCGGCCACCCGTTCTACCCGTCCGTGCGCTGGATGACATGCGAGAACCTCACGGTCGGCTACCAGGACGGGACCTTCGGGGTGAAGCGGCAGCTGTCCCGGGGTGAAACGGCGATCTTCCTGTACCGGCTCTCCGGGGAGCGCCACGACCCGGGCACCACGGTGGACTTCCGTGACGTGCCCGCGGGGGACTCCGCCTTCACGGCCGTGTCCTGGATGAGGGAGAGGGGATACACCTCGGGCTATGCCGACGGGACCTTCGGCCGGAACAGGGACATCTCGCGGGGCGAGCTGGCCGCGTTCCTGTACCGGATGTCCGGCCAGACGCACCGGACCACGGCCTACTCGCCCTATTCGGACATGACGCCGAGGACCTCGTTCTTCACCGAGGCGTCCTGGCTGCACTCCACGGGGATGATCACCGGTTACGAGGACCGGTCCTTCCGTCCACGGCGCCCCGTGACGCGCGGCGAGGCCTCCAAGTTCCTCTACTCCTTCGACCAGGTCCGGGAGGGCACCCTGCCGACGTCCGCCGCCGACCGGTGGACGACGGTGCTCACGCCCCTTCACGCCACCACCGACCCGCGCACCAAACCGGTGCGCAACCTGGCGCCCCAGACCGGGATCGTGCGACTGGGCGAGCAGGGCTCGATGACACGGGTCCGGGCAGGGACCACCGTCGGCTGGGTCAACTCGGACTTCCTGTCCCGGGGCCAGCCGGGGACCACCCAGATCCCGTACCCGGGGCCCACCACCTACAACCACCGGGCCGCGAACAACATGGCGCCCTGGTGCTGGGACATCCCGATGGCCGACACCGTGACCGGTTCCAACGCCTGGGCGCAGTATGAGGTCAGCGGATACCCCGAGTGGCCGTCCACCTACGATGTCGCGGAGCTGATCGGCTTCGGCCACGACCTCGACCCCGACTCCGTGCCCGCCCGGGCGGTCCAGCTGCACGAGTGCGCCCACATCCTGCAGTACCGCGCCTACCGCTATGACAATGTCGCCCTGGACGCACGCATGGGCCGGATCTACCCGAACGGCCGGGATGACGGCGTGGAGCACATGGCCGACTGCATGGCCGACGCCATGGGCGCCCGGCGCGTGTACACGTCCGGCGGGACCACCTGGACCGTGGGCTACGGGGGCACCTGCACCTCGGCCCAGATGGCCTCGGCACGCAAGCTCATCGCCGGCGTGCGGCCGTGATCCAGCGCTGAGGTCCCTGCCGTCACGGCCTCAGCGGGTGAGTGAGGTGCGGGAGGAACTCGTGGCGGCCACCCTGACGCCGCTGGGAACGACCCAGTTCACGACCGGCGGGTGTGCGGTGGCGGTGAGCACGACCTCCACCGTGCGCCCGCCGTCGGTGACGGCCACGCTTCGGACGGTCAGCCCGTCGAACCTGCCATGGGCACCTGCGGCGGACAGGTACTCGGCGACCGCGGTGCTCGCCTGCTCACGGGTGAGCACCGGCGCGTTGTCCTGGTCCGCCTCGATCCGGTAGCTGTCGGCGGCCGCCATCGTTGCGCCGTCGGCCGCCGAGAGCAGCCGGCGGGCCTCGATGTTCACGGCCGTCACCGCCAGGATCACCGTGGCCAGGAGCAGGCAGACCACGGTCAGCCCGACGACGAGCACGGTGGTCTGTCCGTCCTCCGCCGCCACGGCCGAGCGCTGCGGGTCCCGGTCCGTGCGGGCCCTCCTGTTCGCCACGCTCATCGGTCTCACCCGAACCTCGGAACCGGCTGCTGGGAGCTACTGGTGACGGTGGCGACGGCCGCGTCCCATCCCAGGCCCTGCGGCAGCAGCGGGACCGGAACCCGGATGGCGACCTCCACGGCCACCGAGGAACCCGGTTCGAGGCACGGTGTCGAGGTGCACGAGATGCTGGCCCGATGCGTGGCCGGGGCCAGACCATAGTCCCCGAGGGTCAGGGCGACGACCCGGTCGGCGCGCCGGGCGGCCTCCGCTTCGTCGGGGGCAGCGACCATGGCCTTGGCCGCCTGGTCCGCGGCGGCCACCGAGGCATAGGCCGCCGCCTGGATCTGGCTGGTGAGGATCAGGAAGTAGACGACCGGGACCAGCAGCAGCGCGGCCAGCAGGACGAACTCCACGGTGGCCGAGCCGTTCTCCCCCGACGGATCGGCCAGGTCGCCCTCCACCCGGTGCTCAATGACGGTAGGCATGACCGTCCGCCTCCAATCCGACCGGGCCGGTGAGGAATCCCACCATGGGCATCCGTGTCCGGACGGTGACCCGCACCATGGTGCTGCCCGCTCCGTCGACCAGCCCGGCGGAGACCTCCGCCTCGGACCCGCCCGGGATCGAGCCGATGAGCAGTTCCCGGGCCCGGGCGGCGCCGTCGGCCGGCGTCCTGTCCCCCAGCGCGCCGTGGCGTGCTCCGGCACTGGCCGCGTCGATGAGCGTGTTGCGCACGTGGATGATCAGTCCGAACTGCAGGATGGCGGCGAAGATGAGAGCCAGCAGGGCCATCACCATCACGGATTCGGCAACCGCCGAACCGCGCTCTGACTCGCCCACTGTCAGTTGGTGGAGACCTGGCTGATGGCCTGGTTGAACAGGTCGGTCAGCGCCGGTCCCGCGATGGCCAACAGGCCCGCGACGAGCAGCGCCGACATCAGGGTGATCATCACCCAGCCGGGTACGTCACCCCGTTCGTCGGTGCGGGCCTCGGTGAGGAAGGCCCTCAATGCCGCGAGCGCGCGGTGCGTGAGACCGGTGGTGTCCTGGTGGTGCTGCATGGTGTCCCCCTTCAAGGGTTCGGTGGTTCTGGTGGTGGTCGAGGTCGGTCGGATGGGCGTTCTCAGAAGCCGATGTTCATGATCGAGATCCCCGGGAAGATCGCGAAGACCACGGTCAGTGGCAGGATGCCGAAGACGAGCGGCGTCATCATGCCGATCTCCTTGCGCCCGGCCGACTCCAGCAGCTCGCGCTTGGAGAGTTCCCGGACGTCCTTGGCCTGGGCCCGGAGGACGTCCGCCAACGGCGTGCCCCGTTCCAGCGCCACGAGGATGCCCTCGATGAAGCGCTCCACGGGTGCCAGCTGGACGCGGCGGGCACACGCCTTCAGCGCGGTGTGGACGGAGGCCCCTGCGCGCATGTCGCCCAGGACCGTGCCGAACTCCTCGGCCAGGGCCCCGCGCGCCGAGGTGGCCACCCGTTCCAGGGCGCCGGGGGCACTGTCACCCGCACTGACGGACATCGCGAAGAGTTCGGCGATGGACGGGAACTCACTGAGGATGCGGGCGCGACGACGCTTGAGCTGGCTGGTCAGCAGGTTGTCGCGCAGGAAGAAGCCGACCACGGCCAGGGCCGCCACGATCACGACGCCCACGACGGGATGGAGACCACCGTTGACAGCCAGTGCCACGCAGGTCACGATGCCCACTGCCGCCCCCGCGGCCGCGGTGATGAGCTGCTGGGCCCGGTAGTCCTGGACCGAGAGCTCGGAGCCGGCGGCCTCGAGCTTGCGTTCGAGTGCCTGCTGGCCCAGGTTGAACCTGTCCAGCTGGCGGACGCCCTCGGCCAGCACGGGTTGCAGGATCCGTCCCAACGCTCCCCACGGGGACACCTCCTGGTGTTCACGCAGCAGGGACGAGGCGGGTGCCTGGTTGCGCAGTTGTGGCTCGACCCGCCGGATCAGGGAGGGCTGCCAACCCCAGGGCACCGCCACCACCACGAGGGCCAGGCCGGCGCCCAGGACCAGTCCGAGGACCCCTGCCATCATCAGCGTGGTCATCTAGAGCACCCTCTTCTCGTCCGGCAGGGCGCCGATCCGCAGCATCAGTTGATAGCACACCACCGAGACCAGGAGACCACCGACCAGGACCAGGACCCCGGTCAGCGACTGGTAGGCACGGACGGCCTCGGGCTGGGTGCCCAGCAGCAGCAGGACCACCCAGGGTGCCGCGACGGCCAGTCGGGCGGCGTTGACGGTCCAGGACTGGCGGGACTCCAGCTCGCTGCGGGTCCGGGCATCCTCGCGCAGGAACTCCGCGAGGGTGGACAGCAGGTTGCCGATGTCAGCGCCGCCGACGTCACGGGTCAGTCGCAGGGCGGCGACGAGCCGGTCGGCCACCGGGTCCGCCATCCTGAACTTGAGGTTGTCCAGCGCGTCGGTGAACCTCTGGCCGGAGCGATAGTCCCGGGAGAACTCCCGGAAGGCCGGCTGCAACTCCTCCGGACCCTTCTCACCCAACTGGATGAGGGCCTCGGGCAGTGTCAGCCCGGCCCGGATCGCCGATCGGAGGTGGTCCACGGCGTCCGGCCACACGTCCCGCAACAGGGTCTGCCGCTTGCGGGCCTGCCAGCGCAGTGCGACCCATGGCACCAGGGCGCCGAAGAGGGAAAAGCACAGGGCGATGCTCAGCGTCCTGGTGATGAGGAAGACCATCAGCAGGGCGACGAGTGCGCTGCCGACCGTGGCCGCCACGACACCGGCCGGGCCGACCTGCTCCACACCTGCCTGGGCGAGCAGCTGCCGCAGCCTGCTGTCACGGGGCGCGGAGACCTCACGCCGGGCCTCCCGCGCCCAGAAGGACCACCACACGAGGAAGAGGCCGCCTCCCAGCGTCAATCCCAGCAGCAGGGCCATCAGCCGACCCCGACCACGGTGCGCGCGTCATAGCCATGGGCTTCGAGCTTGCCGTTCTCCAGCATGGCCGATGGGTTGAGCACGAGCTGACCGTCGATCCGGTGGAAGACCGTGGAGGACTCGATGATGCCCTCCTCCACCCGTGAGCCGACAGCGAGGATCTCCTCCACGTACCGGCGCCCGTGCCGGTCCCGGGCGCAGTGCACCACGAGGTCGAAGCAGGAGGCCACCGTGGGGACCACGAAGTTCCGCGAGATGTTCTCCCCGGCCATCAGGGGCAGCGTGCAGATCTTGGTCAGGGCGTCAGAGGCACTGTTGGCGTGGATCGTGCACATCCCCGGCAGTCCGCTGTTCAGGGCCACGAGCATGTCCAGGCTCTCCGCCTCGCGCACCTCACCGACGATCAAGCGGTCCGGGCGCATGCGCAGGGCTTCCTTGACCAGGCGGCGGAGCGGGATCTCTCCGTTGCCCTCGAGGTTCGGCTGGCGGCACTGCATCTGCACCACGTCGCGCAGGGGCAGCTTGAGTTCGAAGATCTCCTCCACGGTGACCACTCGTTCACGGCTGCCGATCGAGGCGGACAGGCAGTTCAGCAAGGTGGTCTTGCCGGCCTGGGTCGCGCCGGAGACCAGGATGTTGAGCCCGGCGTCGACGCTGGCGTCCAGATAGCGGGCCGCCTCGGCGCTGAGGGACCCGGAGCGCACCAGGTCCTCGAGATGGTGCGCGCGGACCACGAATTTGCGGATGTTGACCGACCAGTGGCGCCGGGTGATGTCCGGGATGACCACGTGCAGGCGTGACCCGTCCGGCAGTGCGGCGTCCACGAACGGGGACGACAGGTCCAGGCGGCGGCCAGAGGACTTCAACATCCGTTCCACCAAGTCACGGACGTTCTCCTCGGTCAGGGTGATGTTCGTCAGTTCGGAGACACCACCACGCGCGCAGTACACCGCGTTGGGGGCGTTGATCCAGATCTCCTCGACTGCGTCGTCGTCCAGCAGCGGTTGAAGGGCGCCGTACCCGGCCACGGAGTCGAAGACCGTCCGGGCGGCCTCCTCCCGGTCTGCGAGCAGCGGCAGGGAACCGATCAGCGAGCGCGCGTCGTAGTCGGCCGTGGCGTCCAGCACCAGGCGGCGTACCTCGTCCGGTTCGCTCAGCGGATCCATGCCGCGTCGGCGGATCAGTTCGCGGACCTCATCGGTCAGTATTCGGACGGCGTCCATGGCTCCCCCTCCATGCATGGCCTGTGCGGGCCTCATCCCTGCCACCGAGAGTACCGATGAGCACGGGGAATGCGCATGTCACCTCGCTATTGACTGTGGATAACCTGGCCGTCGGTACGGCCGGGCCACCTCCGCCGGGCGTGTCGTCCACAGCCCGACACCGGGCGAGTGCGGAATGACCACGCCGGCGATGAGAGTGAACCGGAGCAGTGGCATCGCCTGCGACCACAGGACCGATGCCCGCCACGGCGATCGGGACCGGAGGAGGTGGGACCCATGCAGCTGCGCATCCTGGGCCTTCCGGACGGCGTTCCCTGCTGGTGGACGGCCCGGAACATGGAAGGGGCCGATGGGCCGCGATGGGACGGACTGTTACGGCATCATCTGCCCGGGTACCGCTTCTCCGTGCGCGGTGAACCGCTGGCAGAGGCGGGAACCGACGTCCTTGGCCCGGTCCCCACCCTGTGCGTCGTCGCCCGCCCGTCAACACGCCCGGCCACCGGGCGCTACAGCGGCCGGGACGGCGGCCCGGAGGTCGTGCTGGTCATCGAGGACGGGCCCGACGCCGGGTTGCTGGCTCCCCTGCCCCGGTCCGGGCTGTCGGTGGGCCGCAATCACTCCGAGCTGAGGGTCGCCGACCCGTTCCTGTCCGCGCCCCACTTCCAGGCAGTCGTCACACCGGACGGGATCCGGATCGACCGCCTCGCCGGCCCCGGCGCCGACCCGGCCACCGACGACGACGGCCCTCTCCGGACGGGTCCTTCACCGTGGAGGGAGGGCAGTTCGGGTTTCCGCCTGGTCCGGGGGCGACCCGAACCGCTGCCCGCCAGGACGCCGCTACCGGAACTCTTCCTTGTTCCCGGCCGGGAACCGACGCGTCCGAACGTCGTCATGCAGGCCGTCATGGCCCTGGGTCCGTTGGTCGTCGGTGTCATCCTGGCCGTGGTGACCGGCCACTGGTATTTCCTGTTGTTCAGTCTCATGTCGGTGGGAGTCGCCGGCGTGATGTGGGCACAGCACCATTCGGCCCGGTCTGCCCACGGCCATCGGATCGCCGCGGAGGCTGCTCGCCTCGAGTCACGGCTGGAGGCGTTGGCTCCCGCTCCCGGCGCGGTGGCCCTTGCCGCCCGGTCGGCCGCCACGGATCGTTTCGGTACCCTCGGACCGGCCGCTGCGCCGCCGCTCATCCGTTGGGGTACCGGCACCACCACGGTGCCCCTGGCGACGGACCGTGAGGGTGCGGACTGGTCGGCGTGGTCGCGGACCTCGCTGCCGGTCGTCGCTGAATTACACCCCGGAGCGACCACCCGGGTCATCGGCCAGCGTTCGACGTTGGAGGCGATCTCCCACTGGCTGGTGGTCCAGCTGTGCCGGGACGCCGCCGCCACGTCCCGCGGCGTCCTCGTCCGCACAGCGGCAGGTGACGCCTGGTTCGGGGGAGGCATCACGGCTGCCGAGGGCACGGTCGTCCTGCACGCCGGAGCAGCTGACGGGGCCTTCCCGGAGGGTTGGCACCGAGTGGTGCTCGGTGGCGCGGAGGATGGCGAGGACGACCGGACCGGGGGTGATCGGCTACTCCCTGATCAGGCGTACGCCACTGTCGGCGGCCTGGACTACGACGGCTTCCGGTGGCACGGCATGTCGGCCTCGACCGCAGGCTGGCTCGTGGACGAGCTCGGTGGTTCCCCGCGCCCTCGCGTTCTCCGGTCACCGCCCCGCATGGAACTCCCGCTGCCGGATCGACCCGCGACGGTGGTGTCATCCCTGCAGTCTCCGCTCACCGGTGGCACCGACCCGGTCCGGCTCGACCTGGTCCGCGAAGGTCCTCACGTCCTGATCGCGGGGACCACGGGATCGGGGAAGTCCGAGCTGCTGCTCACCGTTCTCACCGGACTGGCCGCGGCATACGCCCCGGGCGAGGTGTCCCTCGTGCTGATGGACTTCAAGGGCGGATCATCGTTCGCGCCGTTGTCCGGACTCCCGCACACGATGTCCGTCGAGACCAACCTGGTGGAGGCCGAGTCCCTGCGGACCTTCGACGCCCTCACGGCCGAACTTCGTCACCGGGAGGAACTCTTCCTGTCGACCGGGAGCGTCGACTACGCCGCGTACCGCCGTTCCCACCCACGGGAGGTACTGCCCCGGCTGGTCGTGGCCATCGACGAGCTCCGTGTCCTCGTCGAGGACCATCCCCAGTCGGCAGCGGTCCTGGCCCGGCTGGCGGCCACCGGCCGGTCCCTCGGGTTCCACCTCGTGCTCTCGACCCAGCGAGCCCAGGGCGCGGTGGGCCCCGACGTGCGCTCCAACCTGGGCACGATCGTCTGCCTGAGGACGGCCACCGAACAGGAGTCCTGGGACCTGCTCGGATCCCCTCAGGCGTATTCGATCAGTGCCGACTCCCCCGGGCAGGCATTCATCCGGTGCGGCGGCGCGCCACCGCGGGCCTTCCAGGCCGGCCGGTTCGCCGCACCACCAGGTCCACCAGACCTGATTCCCTGGGACGGTGGCGACGGCACACCCGGGGCTGTCCCGGACGGGGACGGGCCAGCCGACTGGCCCGGTCTCGTCGACCGGATCCGCCGCCGCGCCGAGCGGTGGGAACTCGTCGCGCCCGAGCCGGTCGTCATGCCGGCGTTGCCTGATCGCTGGTGGCCGACGTCCGCCCAGCGCCTGGCGCACCCCGGCGCCGTCATCGTGGGGCTGGCTGACATCCCGGGCGCACGGTGCCAGGAGCCCGTGGCCTGGGAGCCGGGCAGGGACGGCCCGGTGGCCTGGATCGGGACGGACACCGGCGGACTCCGGGACGCGGCACGGTCCGCGCTCCGTCAGTTGGCCGGTCTTCCGGTGACGGGCCCAGGATCCGCCACGCCTCCACGCACCCTAGTCCTGGACGGAGATGGAGACGCCCTCCCCGAGGGAATCCACGTCAGCACCGGAACCACTGGGCACGACGCTCCCGACCGGTGGACGGTTCTCTGCCCGGCACAGGCCGCTGCCGGGCGGCTCGGGACGTCGCTGGACGACGTCCGGGAGGACCTGGCGGCGCGGCGGCCCGTGCGCCTGGTCATCACCGCCTGGGGCCGGTGGGCCGGCCTGCGTGTCGGGACGGGATACGAGACCGCAGAGGAACACCTGTCGATGCTCCTGCGCGATCACCCACCATCGCTGCTCGCCGTCGCGCTGTTCGGTGGCCGGGAGCTGGCCGGCGGGCGCGTGCTGGGACAGGTGCCGAACCGCTTCTACGTACCCGCTGGCTCCACCCCGGAGCAGCGGATGGTCTGGCCCACTCTCCACCGGGTCCGGGAGGTCCCCGGACGCGCCGTCATGGTCACGTCCGACCACCCCGCACCCGGCATCGCGGTCCAGCTCGCACTGGACGTCACCGGGCCGGGACCAACACCACCGGCACCGACGAGAACCCACCGATCGGCGTGATGGACCGCTCGGGCCGGAGGTCCGGGTCGAGGGCGATGTCCGCGAAGGTCGCCATGGTCTCCTCCACCGCCACGCAGAGTTCGAGGGTGGCCAGGGGCCTGCCGGGACAGACGTGCGGACCCGTGCCGTACACCAGGTTCTTCCCGACGTTGCCTTCCGGGTCGAAGCGGTCGGGATCGCCGAAGACCTCTTCGTCGCGGTTCGCCGACGTCCAGCTCAGGACCACCCGCTGGCCCTCGGGCACCTGGATCCCGCCCCGGGAGACCGGGCACGTGGTCACGCGTCGGGTGGCGACGAACGGGTCATCGATCCTCAGGATCTCGTCCACGATCTCGGTGAGCTCGTGCCGGGTGACCCCCCGAGCGGACCCGGTCCTGGAGCCACCGGTGGGTGGCCAGGTAGTGCAGGACCACACCGAGGCTCAGAGCGATGGAGCCCAGGTCCCCGCCGGTCCAGTTCCGCAGGACGGAGACCAGCTCCTCGTCCCGGAGCGGCCGGCCCGGGGCCTGGTCGCGCATCAGCTCCGCAGTGACGTCCTGGGGCCTGCCGTCCGGGTCATCGCCACCGTCCCGCCGCGGTGCCAGCACGGACCCGATGATCTCGTCATACCGCCGGGCCACGTCCGCGGTGGCGTCCAACCGTCCGGACCGGGTGGCCGCCTGATTGTCCGCCATCCACTCCAGCAGGGTCGGTTCCAGGTCTGCGGGCCACCCGAGCCAGCGCGTCATGGCCCGCACGGCGAAGCGGGACCCGAGCTCGCTGACGGCGTCACACCGCACGGCCCCTGCGCCCGCGGCGCGCACCACTTCAGCGCACACCTGCCGGGCGACCTCACGCACCTCGGGCTCCAGGGCAGCCATGCGCTCATCGGTGAAATACGGCTCGATCAGCCGGCGGAACGCGGCGTGTTCCACCCCGTCCAGGCCGTTGGGCAATTGCAGGAACCTCGACACGGCCGAGGAGAACACCTCGGTGTCCCAGGCGGCCGCGAGCACGTCGGCGTGCCTGAGCAGCACCATCGCCCCGGACGAGGACAGGGCGATCCGCGAACCGGGCCGGACGGCATCCGAGACGGCGCGCGGGTCGTGGCTCGGGACGGGGAAATCCGGCAGGTCGACGGCCGGAGTCGCGGTGTGGGCAAGACGATCGACGGCGTGGTCCTCAGTACTCACGACGCCGACCGTAGCACCGGGGGCCGGCCGACGGGACGGCCCTGGTGTGCTGGCCCGTTCAGCCCTCGCGGCCCGCGAGGCGTTCGCCGGCCTGCCGCCGCGCCGGCCCGCCGGAACCCTCAGGCCCGGGCTCTCCGGCGCCGCCGCAGCATCGTCCGCGCCAGGACCGCCAGTCCCACCATGAGCAGTGCCACGGCCGCGGCGAACACGTAACCCGCCTCGGCCGAGATGCCGTCGATGAATGCTCCGGCGGCGGGGGCGCCCAAGGCGGCCCCGGCGGTCATGGCCGAACCGTAGTAGCCCATGGCCTCGCCGCGGCGGTCCTCGGAGACCACGTGCGCCATCAGGGCCGAGGCGGCCGCGAGCGTCGGAGCCGTGAACAGTCCCCCGATGAGCGAGATGACCGCCAGGGCCCACACGCCGTCCACCAGGGCCATCGGCAGGGTCCCCAGCGCGAACAGCGTCAGGAGCAACAGTGGCGAGAGCCGACGGCCCAGAGCGCCGTAGAGGATGCCACCCACCGCGGAGGCACCGCACCAGAAGGCGATGACGACGCCTGCCTGGGCGGCCTGGCCGGAGCGCTCCAGCTCGGCGACGATCGCCACCTCGGTCCCTGACATCAGCATGCCCGAGCCCATCGACACCGCCAGGACCGCGAGCGCCGTGCCGCTGAGCCAGCCGAACGAGGCCTTCAGGCGGGCGAGCGGGCCGGGGCGGACGCCGGTGTCGGCGCCGGGCCGGTGGTCCTCCGCCCGGTTGACGGGGATCGCACCCGTGGGCACCTCGGTGGCGGTCTGGTCCAGGTGGGCCGGGGCACCGTGGACGGCGCCGTCCACGGCCCGGCGCAGGTCCTCCTCGGCCGTGTACTCCCCGGTGCTGCCCGGGCGGGCGAGCTGTGAGGAGCGAGTGGGCGGGTTGAACCACATCAGGTAGAGCCCGGCGAGCGTCGCGGACCAGCCGACGATGGCCAGCCCCCACGCGCTGGACCAGGCCGTGGCGACGACGGCACCGACGGCGGGGCCGATCATGAAGATCGTCTCGGTGATGATCGAGTCCAGGGCGAAGGCGGTCTCGCGTCGGGCCCCGTGCGTCAGCACGCCGATGGACTGGCGCACCAGGGAGAACACGGGGACGGCGAACAGCCCGCCGAGGAAGGCCCCGACGAGCAGCCAGGCGAACGGCAGGAACGGCACCGCGGTCCAGATGATCCCCAGGGTGATCACCGACGGCACTAGGGCCCGGCGCAGTCCGAGCCGGTCCACCAGCCGGCCGCGCCACGGGGAACCCACGGCCATGCCCAGGGTCATCGCGGCCACGGCGAGACCGGCCGCCCCGTACCCCTCCCCCAGGGTCACGGCCACGTGCAGGGTCAGGATGATGCCGAGGGCGGCGTTGGGGAACCGGGCGACGAACCCGACGCCGAGGACGCGACGGATGCGCTGGTCCCGCAGCAGGTGTCCGTAGGCGGCGAAGTTCACCCCAGCATGCTATCCGGGTGTGGCCGCGAACGCGCAGGTCAGTCGCTGCGCCTGGCGGCCCGCACCGGACGGGTCGGTGACCTCGAGCCGTCTTCGGCCGACGCCGCACCCGGAGCGCGCCCGGTCCGTTGCGGGGCACGGCCGCCGTCGGGAATAGTCCTGCGCAGGGGACGGTTGTACAGGTGATTCAAATTTGCACTATTCTGGTGGCAGGCCACCAGAGCACCGGCACACCCCTCGAGGAGCAACCATGCAGTTCGGCGTCTTCACCATCGGTGACATCACCCCCGACCCGACCAACGGCACCACGCCCACCGAACACCAGCGCATCAAGGACACCGTCAGGATCGCCCAGCACGCCGAGCAGGCCGGCTTCGAGGTGTTCGCCACGGGCCAGCACCACAACCCGCCCTTCGTGGCCCCCGGCAACCCGCCGACCCTGCTGGCCTTCCTGGCCGCCCAGACCCAGAAGCTGATCCTGTCCACGGCGACCACCCTGATCACCACGATGGACCCGGTGCGCCTGGCCGAGGACTACTCCTACCTGCAGCACCTGGCCGACGGTCGCGTGGACCTGACCATGGGCCGCGGCAACACCGGCCCGGTCTACCCCTGGTTCGGCAAGGACATCCGCCAGGGCATCCCGCTGGCCGTGGAGAACTACCACCTGCTGCACCGGCTGTGGCATGAGGAGAACGTCGACTGGCAGGGCCGCTTCCGCACCCCGCTGCAGGACTTCACCCTCACCCCCCGGCCGCTCGACGGCGTCGCGCCCTTCGTCTGGCACGGTTCCATCCGCTCGGCCGAGATCGCCGAGCAGGCCGCGTACTACGGTGACGGCTTCTTCCACAACAACATCTTCTGGAACAAGGAACACGTCATCCAGATGGTGCAGCTCTACCGGCAGCGCTACGAGTACTACGGCCACGGCAAGGCCCACCAGGCCTACGTGGCCCTGGGCGGCCAGGCGTTCATGCGCAAGAACTCCCAGGACGCCATCAACGAGTTCCGCCCCTACTTCGACAACGCCCCGGTGTACGGCCACGGCCCGTCCATGGAGCAGTTCACCCGGATGACCCCGCTGACCGTGGGCTCTCCGCAGCAGGTCATCGAGCGCACCCTGTCCTTCCGGGACTGGGTGGGTGACTACCAGCGCCAGATGTTCCTCATCGATCACGCCGGACTGCCCACGGACGTGGTGCTGGAGCAGATCGACCTGTTCGGCGAGGAGGTCCTGCCGGTGCTGCGCAGGGAGTTCGATGCCCTGAAGCCCGCCGACGTCCCGGAGGCCCCCACCCACGAGTTCCTGGTGGCCCGCCACGAGCGCGGCGAGGACCCGGTGCCCGGCGGCAGGGAGGGCTCGCAGGCCTGGAAGGACGCCCGGGAACGAGCCGAGAAGGCACCGGACGCCGAGAAGGCGGGGGCCTGAACCATGGAGGAGCTACCGGACCTCGGCGGCCAGGGGGCCTTCGGCGCCCCCGAGTCCACCGACCCGTTCACCCCGCGGTCCCGGCACCTGGTGGTGGTCTCCGGCGGGCTGGGCGACCCGTCGTCGTCCCGTCAGCTGGCCGACCGGCTGGCCGCCGCCGCCTCGGACCG
>JAPFFX010000122.1 GCA_026645375.1 Citricoccus sp. WCRC_4
ATGTCTACCGGTGAGGCCTACCGCCCACCGGGCTCGGAATGGTGTTCCGTCCTCAGCAGCCCTCGTCAGAGCGGCAAGTCCACAACGGGTACGGGCAGGAACCGGGATGCATTTCTCAGCCCCTGTGGTCGGCCCACGGTTCTCGTCGGGATCTGCGCAACACTGTCGCTTCGAACATCCCCAGGAGCATACCGACGGCCGCGTGGCGCCGTGACTAGGCGGCGGCTGAATCTTGTGCCGCCCGGTCAAAACGGAACTGGACCCTGGCCCGAGGCCGGTGGATTCTCCCGCCGCGCACCACCGGCCGATCGTTACGTGGGTGCGCGTGGCCGTGGAGTAGCGACCTCCTACCTCGTACCGGGAGGTTTCTTCTACGGTACGGGCCATGCCACAGACTGCGCATAGCCAAGACACAGCAGCAGACGGTAAGTCGAGCAAGCGAGTGGTCGGCATCGATGCCGCTCGTGGACTGGCGTTGATCGGCCTATTGGCGGCCCATGTTTTCCCCACATCGGATGAGGACACCGGGGCACCGACCCTGGCCCATGAGTTGTTCGCCGGGGACTCGGCCGCGTTGTTCGTGATGCTTGCCGGGCTCGGCCTGGCCCTACTGACCGGGGGGCGTACCCCGCATCAGGGCCGTCGGCTGGCCGCGGACCGGGCAGGGGTAGCGGTCCGGGCCCTGCTGGTCGGGTTGACGGGACTGCTGATCGCCATGCTCATGCCGGCCGACCCGCCGGCCAATGGAATCTTGATCTACTTCGCCCTGTTCTTCCTGCTAGCCATTCCGTTCTTCCGCTTCCGGTCCCGGACCCTGTTCCTCAGCGCGGCGGCCTGCGCGGTCATCGCCCCGGTCCTGATGCAGAGGCTCTATCCGGTGTTGCCGGAGACCTCGGTGTACGAACACACCCTGGTGACCCTGGTCACCGAACCGGCAGGATTCGTGGCAGAACTGTTGCTAACCGGGACGTATCCGGCCCTGGCCTACATGGTCTTCGTCCTGGTCGGAATGGGCCTGGGCCGGCTGGATTTGAACAGCACCCGGGTCCAGGTGCTCATCGCCGCGGTCGGGGCGGGCTTGGTGGCCCTGGCCAACGCGACCTCCCACCTCCTGATTCATCGGCTCGGCGGTTACCAAGCGCTGCTGGGGTCCGCGGAGATGGACCGCCAGACGGTGGACGAGGCCCTGGTGGTCGCCCCGGAGGTGTTGCCCGATACCACCTGGGCGTGGTTGGCCATCGCGACCCCGCACTCCAATACCCCCTTGGCCCTCGCCTCCAGCCTTGGCATGGCCATGCTGGTGCTGGGACTGGTCCTGTTGGTGGCCCGCAGGTTCGGCCGCTGGCTGTACCCGCTGACCGCGATGGGCGCGATGACGATGAGCGTCTACACCGCCCACATGGTCGCGCTGAGCTTCGAGGTCCACTACGAGAACCCCGTGCTGTGGTATCTCGTGCACCTGTTTGGGGCGGTCGTCTTCGCCCTGGTCTGGACCCGGTGGTTCGGCCGGGGACCCCTGGAGAAGGTCATGACCGTCGGGGCCCAGCGGGCCATGCAGCGGTACGTCCTCGAGGGCTCCGCGGTCGACGCGGCACCGCCCACGAGCGAGAACGAAGACCAGCACCCCCGGGCTCAGTCGCCGTCGGGGACGCAACGGACGACGCCACAACCTCCGGGCGAACCGTCCTGAGGAACCACTCATCCATCCAGCAGGCCGCGTTGAACGGTCACACCGCTACATCCAGTACCAGGCCACCCGACATATCCCACCGACCGGACCACCCGGACGGCCCAACACAACTCACCGTCTGAACCAAGGGGAAGAACCGATGAAGACACTGATCGTAGGAGCAGGGGCAACCGGCGGGTACTTTGGCACACGTCTGATTCGGGCAGGGCGGGAGGTCACGTTCCTGGTCCGTCCGTCCCGCGCCGAGCAGTTGCGTGGAGGATTACGCGGCTACGGGCCCGAATATGACGAGACGGTCCCGGTCCGCGCCATCACCGCGCAACAGGTGGACGAGACCTACGACCTCATCCTGATCATGACCAAGGCCTGGTCCCTGGACCAGGCGATGGAGGACATCGCCCCGGCGGTCGGACCGGACACCACGATCCTGCCGCTGCTCAACGGCCTGGTCCACCTGGAGAAGGTCAACGACCGCTTCGGCCGCGCGGCCGTGCTAGGCGGGATCGTCCGCGTGGTCTCCACGCTCACCCCCGACGGCGCGGTGTTCCAAATGAAGCCCCACGCCGAACTCACGTTCGGTGAACAGGACCGGCGACGCACGCAGCGGGTGGCCGCCATCGAGAGCGAACTCGCAGTCCCGGGCTACGAACTGACCGTGGCCGATGACATCCTGGCCGCCATGTGGCACAAGTGGGCGTTCATCGCGACCGGGGGCACCACCACCTGCCTGATGCGCGGCACCATCGGCCACATCCTGGCCACACCGGGAGGCGAGCAGTTCATCCTCGCGGCCATCGCCGAGACCGAACGAGTGGCCGAGGCTGCCGGCTATCCCGTCTCGCCCGGCGCGCACGCCGCCAGCCTGGAGATGTTCACTGAGCCCGGGTCCGTCTTCACCTCCTCGCTCTACCGCGACCTCACGGGAGGGTTCCCCCATGAAGGCGAACACCTGCTCGGTGAGTTCGTGGCCACCGCCGACCGGCTCGGCGTCGACATCCCGCTGACCCGGCTGACACTGACCCAGGTCCGGGTCCACGACCGCCAACGAGACCCGAAGCTCCACCCGGCCTTCGCCGGGAAGCTCTAACGGAAGACCCCGTCATGCCACCATCACCGGGCCCGCCCGTCGCCTTCCGAAGTCCACGCAACGCAACGCCCGCAAAAATGCCATCACGATCCGCCAGGGAATCGCTGACGGACCGGATCATGCACCTTGAATCGATTTGCGAACTGAAGCTCGTGACTCGACGTCTCCACGACTACCTCGGCC
>JAPFFX010000123.1 GCA_026645375.1 Citricoccus sp. WCRC_4
CGGTGGCCGGCGAGCGCGGCACGGAGGTCACCCTCCTCGTGGTCGCCCGTGCCCTCGCGCGTGGCCGGGCCCTTGCCGAACGGCAGGACCTTGAGCAACGGGTGCAGGATCGCCATGACCACCAGGCCCCAGGCCAGGCCGAGGATGGCCGAGCAGATCGTGTTCACCAGCCACGCCAGGAACCCGCCGACCGCGGGAAGGCCGGCGAACGGGGATTCCAGCACATGGACCAGGTCGTAGGGAGCGTGCCAGCCGAGGTCGTAGGCGCCCTGGAGCATGATGTGGCCACCGACCCAGAGCATGGCGATGGTGCCGATGACGGTGATGAACCCGAGCACGGCCGGCATGCCCTTGACGAGCAGCCTGCCGAACCGCTGGGTGCCGGGCGAGTCCTTGGTGGTCAGGTGCAGGCCGATGTCGTCCATCTTGACGATCAGCCCCACCGCGCCGTAGACGAGCACGGTGATGGCGACCGCCACGACCGCCAGGATCAGGGCGCGGACCCACAGGGACTCGTCGGCCACCTCGTTCATGGAGATGACCATGATCTCGCAGGACAGGATGAAGTCGGTGGTGATGGCGCCCTTGATCACCTTGTCCTCGGCCACGGGTCCACGCTCGACGGCCGGGGCGTCCTCGGCGGCGTGGTGACCGCGCACCTTGTGCCAGACCTTCTCGGCGCCCTCGTAGCAGAGGTACGTCCCGCCCAGCATGAGGATGAACGGGATGAGCCAGGGGATGAACGCGCTGATCAGCAACAGGGCGGGAAGGATGACCAGCAGCTTGTTGCGCAGCGAGCCCCAGAAGATCCTCTTGATCATCGGCAGCTCGCGGGACGGGTCCGCACCGGAGACGTACTGCGGGGTGACCGCGGCGTCGTCGATCACGACGCCGGCGGCCTTCGTGCCGGCCCGGGCGGCGCCGGCCGCGACGTCGTCCACGGAGGCGGCCGCGATCCGGGCCAGCGCCGCGACGTCGTCCAGCAGGGCGACGAGACCCCCGCTCACCGGGTGCCACCGTCCTGTGACGGCCGGCCGGGCCTACGGTCATGGACACGGATCTCGCTCGTGATCGGCATGCCCTGAGCATACGACGGCGACCGACCGGGCGGGTGCGGAACCGCCGTCCCCGGCCGGAGGCCGGTGCTTCCGCCGAGGGCCGCAGGGCCCTGCGGCCGGACCGCGCTCAGACGTCGCGGCGGATGAGTTCCTCCAACGGGGTGGGGGAGAGCAGGTAGGGCGCGACCTCGAGCACGGTGAACGCACCGGTCCTGCCCTCGGCCCGCAAGCGGGCGGCGGCCCGCCCGTAGGCGACCTGGGAGGCGGCGGTGAAGTCGGGATTGCTGCCGAGCTCGAGGGCGAACTCGACCGAGCTGCGGGACCCGCAGAGGTCACCGGAGGTGATGACGTGCCCGCCGTGCGGCATGCCCTGGTGGTCGCGCTCGAACTCCTCCTCGCTGATGAAGTTCACGGTGGTCCGGTACGGGGCGAAGTAGTCCGGCATCGTGGTGATGGCCTCGGTGATCGCCGCGTGGTCGGCTTCGTCGGCCACCACGTAGCACTCCCGCACGTGCGCGGAGGCGCCGGTGATCTCGGCGCCCCGGCCGGCCTTGGCCTCCTCGATCGCCTCCTGGCTGGGGATCGTGTACTGCACGGCGCGCTGGACGCCGGACACGCGCCGGACGGCATCCGAGTGGCCCTGGGACAGGCCCTTGCCCCAGAAGGTGTTCTGCTGCGCGTCAGGGAACAGGGCATCGGCCAGGGTCCGGTTCAGGGAGAACAGTCCGGGATCCCATCCCGTGGAGACCATCGCCACGTGACCGCCCTCGCGGGAGGCCGCATCCATGGCCGTGTAGTGGCCGGGGATGAGCTTGTGGTTGTCATAGGTGTCCACGGTGGTGAAGTGCCGGGCGTAACCGGTGGCCTGCTCCGGGATGTCCGTGGCGCTGCCCAGGCAGAGGAACAGGACGTCGACCTCGTCCGCGTGCTCGGCGGCATCGGCCGCCGGCAGGACCGGGGTGTCCGTGTCCAGGCCGCTGCGCCGGGAGAAGATCCCCACCAGGTCCATGTCCGGCTGGAGCCGCACGAGCTTCTCCACGCTCCGGCCGAGGTTGCCGTACCCGACGATGGCGGCCCTGATGGTCATCTGCTGTCCTCTTTCCACGGTGTCCTGCGGTGGCGGTGCCGCGTCTGCACCGGTCCCCTCGACCGGTGGACCGCGGCCCCGGTGATCCCCGTCATCCTAGGCCGGGCCCCCATCGGCGCGGTGGCCGATGACGTCCGGCCGACCGGCGGGCTCGCGCGGGAGCCGCCTGATGGTCAGCGCCAGCAGCGCGGCCAGGACGGTGAGCACGCCGCCCACGGCGAACGGCCAGTCGAGCCCCGCAGCCATCGCGGCGGCCGGTGCCGCACCGGTGGAGGCCGCCGCTGCGGTCCCCAGGGACAGCAGCGCGATGAACAGGGCGGTGCCGATCGCGGCGGCCAGCTGCTGCAGGGTGTTGAGGATGGCAGAGCCGTCCGCGTGGAGGTCACGGGGCAGTGAGCCCAGGGCGGAGGCCATCAGCGGGGTCATCACCGCGGCCATGCCGATGCTGAACAGGACGTTGAAGGTGATCACCATCCCGACGGTGGCGTTCTGGTCCAGGAGGATGAACTGGAGCCAGAAGCCCAGGGCCATGAGCGCCATGCCCGGCACCACCAGCGGCCCCGGACCGAAACGGTCGAACAGGTTGCCGATGACCGGGGCCAGCACGGCCTGGGCCAGGCCTCCGGGCAGCAGGACCAGCCCCACGGTGAGGACCTCCAGCTGGAGGGAGACGGTCATGTACAGGGGCAGGACGACGACGGTGCCGAGCATCGAGAACATGGCCACGAGGACCACGATCAGGGACTTTCGGAAGGTCGGAACGGTGAAGGCGCGCAGGTCCAGCAGTGGCGCGCCGGCCTGACGCTCCAGGCGCGTCTGGCGATGCACGAACACGATCAGGGCGAGGACGCCGATGACGAACAGCGCGATCGGGGCGGTGACATCGGTGCCGTCCAGGACGGTGGGCAGGTTGGCCACACCGTAGACGAAGCCACCGAAGCCGATGGCCGCCAGCACCACGGACAGGACGTCGAGCCTCATCATGCGCGGGCGGCTGTAGTTCTTGATGAACACCAGCCCGGCGATGAAGGCCAGCGCGATGATCGGCAGCATGACGATGAACAGGTAATTCCACGCCAGGTTCTGCAGGATGGTCCCGGACAGCGTCGGACCGAGGGCCGGTGCCACGGAGATGACCACGGAGGACAGGCCCATCACGGTGCCGCGATGCTGGAAGGGCACCAGGGCCAGGATGGCCGTCATCTGCAGCGGCAGGATCATGGCGGTGCCCACGGCTTGGATGACACGGGCGAGCATGAGGACGCCGAAGCCCGGGGCGAAGGCCGCCAGGGCCGTGCCGACGAGGAAGAAGAGCATGGCCGTGATGAACACCGTCCGGGTGGACAGGCGATTGAGCAGGAATCCCGTGGTCGGGATGACGATCGCCAGGGTCAGCATGAATCCGGTGGACAGCCACTGGACCGTCACCTCACTGATGTCCAGGTCCTGCATCAGCGCCGGGAAGGCGACCGAGAGGACCGTCTCGTTGAGGATCATCACGAAGGCCGTGATCACCAGGGTCGCGATGATCGGGGTGACCTTCAGGTCCTGGGTGGGCACGCCACCGGCGACGGCGGGAATGCCATCCGTGGGCGGGGCGGAATCCCGGTCGATGACATCGGTCATGGGCCACCAGTCTTTCTGGGCGGTCTCCCACGGCGGATCCGTCCGCGGCGGGAGATGAGGGTGGGAGGGGCGCACCCCGATGAGGCAAGGAGTGCTGGGGTTCGTGTCATATTGTGCCACGATGGCATTGAGTGACATGAGCGAAGACGAGGCTTCCGTGCCTAAGATCACAGGCGAGCGTGAGGCGAGGACGAGAGGCGAGATGGCCCAGGAACATCCCCCGACGGCAGCAGATGACGGTGACCTGCGCGCCCGCCGCAAGGCGCGGACGCAGGCGATGATCCATGAGGCCGCCGTCGAGCTCTTCGAGGCGCAGGGCGTCAAGGCCACCACCGTCGAGGAGATCGCCGCCCGCGCCGGGGTCTCCGCTCGCACGTTCTTCCGGCACTTCGCGTCCAAGGAGCAGGCGGCGTTGCCGGGGCAGCACCGGTTGCGCCGGGCCATCGACGCCTTGGAGCTGCCGGATGAGGCGGAGCTGGGTCCGGCGGCCGCGCTGCGGGCCGTGGAGGAGATGGTCGTCGCCGTGATCGCGGCCGAGCCCCAGGAGGACCTGTGGGCCAATCAGCGGGTTCGGCGGATCCTGGCCGAGGAGCCCGACGTCCGGGGCCTGGCGACGGCCCAGGAGCAGGAGCTCGTGGTGCGCCTGCGTGACCGCCTGTTGCGAGGGGGTGTGGACGGGCTGGACCTGATGAGTGCCCGGCTCATCGCGGAGACCGCCATGCTGCTGTGGCGGTCCTGCTGGGACCACTGGGCCGAGCTGGCCGACGCGGGCGCCGCGCCGGAGCCGGTCGAGATGTACCGCCAGTACCGCGAGCAGCTGCGTCGTCTCCTCGCGTGACGGGGCCTTGCTAGACTGGGGCCACGGCGCCGTCGAGGCTGTCCGGGCCGAGGGTGTCCACCGTCGACCGGGGCGGGACCTGCGCGCCGAGCATCCGATTCCATGGACGCGAAACCGGCAGAGGACTTCCCATGGACTGAACCATGGAGGAGTACCCATGCCAGCGACCCCACGCCCCGACACGTCTGTCGACACCCCTGCCGACGCACCTGCCGAGGGGGCCGGCGGCCGAGCTCGCCGGGGCCCCGGTGACGTGCCCGCGGCCCCGGGCGGCCGCCCCGCACTCGTCGGCCGGCGCGTCTTCTCCTCCCCGATCCAGCGCCGGGTGGCCTACGCCGTGGTCTTCGAGGCCCTGGCGATCGTGTTCACCACCCTGATCCTGGCCGCCCTGGGCAACCCCGCCGGTTCCAGCGCCGTCGTCGGGGTGGTGTCCTCGGTCGTCGCCCTGCTGTGGAACATGCTGTTCAACACCATGTTCGAGTGGTGGGAGCGGCGGTCGGGGCACACCGGCAGGCCGCTCTGGGTCCGCCTGGTCCACACGTTCCTGTTCGAGGCCGGGCTCGTGGTGGTCCTCGTGCCGGCGGTGGCGTTGATCCTGCAGGTCGGCCTCTGGGAGGCGTTCCTCTACGAACTGGCGCTGATCATCTTCTTCCTCATCTACAACGCCGTCTACGCCTGGTGCTTCGACCGCGTCTTCGGTCTGCCCGACTCCGCGCAGTAACCCGCCAGCGGGAACCGGGAACCGGCGGCGGCCTCAGGTGCCGACGGCCGGCAGGCCCAGGAAGTCCCGGATCGCGGGGATCTCGCGGCGCGCCTGCGCCAGCCCCGCCTCATGGGAGGCGCGCAGCCTGGCCACGTTCCGCTCCCCGTTCGAGACCGGCATCCGCTCCGGGACGAAGAGGTAGGCCTTGCCCTGGCGCTCGAGGTCGAAGAGCCGCTCCCGGGTCTGGTTGTACCGCGTCCACCGGGTGAGCAGCGCCTCGGCGATCGCGGGGTGCTTGCGGAAGTAGCGCAGGTAGAACCGGGGGAAGCGTTCGGGGCCCTTCACGTAGTCCCGCTCGCGGGTGAGCACCGCCAGGAACCGATCGTGTCCGGCCTCCTCGGCCGCGGACACCGGGATGCCGCCGTCCGGTCCCAGCGCACCGTCCACGTAGGTCCGGCCGTCCAGGTGCACCGGGGGCATGAGCACGGGCATGGTGGACGACGCGCGGACGCGCACCATGAGGTCCTGGATCGCGGGGGTGTCCTGGCGCCCCCACCACACCTGCTCGCCGGACTCGGCGTCGAAGGCCCCGATGCGGACGGTGGCCGGGTTCGAGCAGTAGGCCTCCCAGTCGTACGGCAGGGCCTGGTCGGGCAGCCCGGTCTCCTCGTAGATGTACTTGGCGTTGAACAGCCCGTCGCCGCGCACGAACGTCCTCCAGTTGCCGAACTTCGGGTCGGCCGCGAAGTCGACGAAGGAGTGCCGGGCCCGCCAGGGGTCGCGGGAGAGGTAGTTCGCGGTGTTGGAGGACCCCGCCGAGATCCCGGCGACGAAGTCCAGGTGGATCCCGGCCTCCAACAGTGCCACCACCATGGCCGAGGTGTAGGAGGCCCTCATGCCGCCGCCCTCGAAGAGCAGTGCGGTGTCGGTGACGTTGCTGCGCAGTTCCACGTCGACAGCCTAAACGGCTAGGTTTGAACCCATGGCAACCACAGCATTCAAGTCCACCCCCGTCAGCACGGTCGGCGAACTCCCCGCGGTCGGGTCCTCCGCCCCCGCCTTCGAGCTCACCGGTTCCGACCTGTCCCCGGTCTCCCTCGAGTCGCTGGCCGGGCGCACCGTCATCCTGAACGTCTTCCCCTCGCTGGACACCGGCGTCTGCGCCGCCTCCGTCCGGAGGTTCAACGAACTGGCCGCCGGGCTCCAGGACACCACCGTGGTCGCCGTCTCGGCCGACCTGCCGTTCGCGGCGGGGCGTTTCTGCTCCGCGGAGGGCATCGACAACGTCGTCACCGGCTCCGTGTTCCGGTCCAGCTTCGGCCAGGACTACGGCGTCACCCAGGCCGACGGGCCCATGGCGGGGCTGCTGGCCCGCGCGGTCATCGTGATCGACCCCCGGGGCACCGTGACGTACACCGAGGTGGTCCCGGAGATCACGACCGAGCCGGACTACGACGCAGCGATCGCCGCCGCCCGCGCCTGACCGGAGCACGGTGAACGACCCCTCTGACCCCCGGGATCCCGGTCGCGACGCGGCCGGGATCCCGCCCTACCCAGGCCGGCCCCCCGCCGTCGGGCCGGTCTTCCCCGCGCCGGCGCAGTACCCGGCCCACGGGGCGCACCTGCCACCGGGGCACCACCCCGGTGCCCACCAGCACGCTCCCTACGGACAGCCCCCGCCCCACCAGTTCGCCTACGGGCAGCCCCCGTACCAGCAGTTCCCCTCCGGCCGGCCGCCCAAGCGCCCCCGCCGCGGCGGGTACCGCCTGATCATCGCCGCCGGGGTCACGGCGGCCGTCATCCTCGCCGGCGGGGTCACCGTGCTGACCGTCCAGGAGATCCGTGACATCGTCGCGGCCCAGGACCAGGAATCGGCCCGTCCCGCCGCGGAGGGGGAGTCCCTGGAGGAGGCGCTGCGGCACGCCCACGAGGGCATCCAGGTGGACTGGGCGGCCGGTCCGGCCCTGGACGAGGCCGGCCTGGACCGGGGCCGGAAGGTCACCGACGCACCGGGCGTGCTGATGGTGGACACCCGGCTCATGTCCGGCACCGGCACCGGCACCGGGATCGTGGTCAGCGGGGAGGGGCTGGCCATCACGAACTACCACGTGGTGGAGGACGCCTCGGAGGTCACCGTGACCGTGGCGGACACCGGTGAGACCTACGGCGCCGCCGTGCTCGGGCGCGATTCCCTGCACGACGTCGCCGTGCTCCAGATCGAGGACGCCCCGGACCTGCCCACGGCATCGATCGACACGGAGGTGCCGCGACTGGGGGACCGCTCGGCGGCCGTCGGCAACGGTGGAGGACAGCGGTTCCTCACGGCGGTGACCGGCGAGGTCACCGCCCTGGGTGAGTCCATCGTCGCCTCCTCCGGCGTGCCGGACGACTACTCTCGGCTGACGGGACTGATCGAGACCAGTGCCGACGTCGTGCCGGGGTACTCGGGTGGGCCCCTGGTGGACGGTGAGGGCCAGGTGGTGGGCATCACCACCGCCGCCTCCCAGGGCGAGGACGCGGAGGCCGTGGACGGCTACGCCATCCCGGTGGCCACCGCGCTGGAGATCGTGGCCCAGGTCCTGTCCGGGGAGGAGACGGACACCGTGAGCATCGGCGTGGACGGGGCCCTGGGGATCACCGTGCAGACCGAGGGCGGGACCGCGGTGGTGAGGGAGGTGTCCCCGGGTTCATCGGCCGAACGGCTCGGCCTGCGGGTCGGGGACACGGTGCACGCCGTCGACGGGCATCCGGTCGCCTCGGCGGCCGAGCTGTCCGAGATCGTCAACGACCACAACGTGGGGGACATCGTCTCCGTGCAGTGGACCACCGTGGACGGCCAGGAGCGCTCCGGCGAGATCGACCTGCAGGCGGCCGTGGTGTACTGACCGCTCAGCCGGCCAGTTCGTCGTCCACGAAGACCCGGCCGGAGACCCGCAGCCCGGCCACCGCCATCACCACGCCGGAGGCGGCCAGCAGGACGAGGACCAGGGTCCAGTCCTCGAGCCCGGCGTAGAGGAAGCCGACGGCCAGGGGCCCCAGGGCCGCCAGGATGTAGCCGAAGGGCTGGACGAAGCCGGAGAGCCGGGCGGTGACGTGGGGATCGCGGCTGCGGGCGGGGATGAGCGAGATCGCCGTCGGGAAGGCGAAGCCGCCGGCGCCCAGGAGCACCGACCACAGCCAGGCGCCGGCCACGGGGGCGAGCAGCAGGCCGATGTACCCGGCCGCCGTGAGCAGTCCGAAGCCCACCATCCACGGCGCGAGCGTGCGGGATCGCTCGATCACCGTGGGCATGACCAGCCCGCCGATGATGCCCATTCCGGCGATGACCGCCGTCAGGGAACCGGCGAGGTTCGCGTCTAGGCCGGCGTCCCGGTAGACCTGCGGCATCCAGCCGAACTGCACGTAGGCGTTCATCGCCTGCACGCCGAACAGCACCATCAGTGCGACGGCCGTGGGGGACGAGGTCAGGCTCCGGTCCGGGTGCTCGCGGGGCGGGGCCGCCGGGAAGTCGTGCCCGGTACGGCGGGCGACGACCAGCCACAGCACCAGCGGGACGACGGCCATCAGTCCCCAGAACCCGAGGGCGTAGCGCCAGCCGTCCGCGGGGTCGCCCAGGGCGCCCGCAGCGCCGGCCATCGGTGCGGCGAGCCCCGAACCGGCCGACCCGCCGACGGTCAGGAACATGCTGTAGAGCGTCATCAGGACCACCGTGTGCCGGCGGCCGTGCCGCTTGACCCAGGCCGGGACCAGGACATTGCCGACGGCCATCCCGGCCAGGGCCAGGGCGGTCAGCGGCACGAAGGCCCAGACCGAGCCGGAGGCCGGACGCAGCAGCAGCCCGGCGACCACGAGCACCAGGCTCAGCGCGATGGTCAGGGACAGCCCCGCGCGCCGGCCCATCCGCACGGCGAGCAGCCCCACCACCCCGAACATCAGCCCGGGCAGCGCGGTCAGCACTCCCGCGACGCCGCCGTCGATCCCCAATGAGGCCGCGACCTCGGCCAGTACCGGTCCCAGGGAGGTGGCGCCCGGACGCAGGTTGGCCGCGATGAACAGCACGGCCAGCACCGCCAGGGCGAGGCCGACGGAACCCGGACGCACCGACCGCCCCACGCCTGCCACCGGCGCGGGCTGGGGGGATTGCCCTGTGTCGGCCGGTCGGTCAGGGGCGGGGCGTGCGTCGGCACCGGGGTCACTGGTCATGGACCAGTTCTACACTGTTCGCCGCCGAGGTTCCGGGCGGGGGCCTCAGGCCGTGGCGAACAGCAGCAGGGACACCGCCATCACGGCCATGCCCCCCACCAGTCCGTACATCGCCAGGTGGTGCTTGCCGTACTCGCGGGCCGTGGGCAGCAGTTCGTCCAGGGAGATGAACACCATGATCCCGGCCACCACGGCGAAGGTGATGCCCAGCATGAAGTCGTTCAGGAACGGCATCAGCAGCGCGAAACCGATCAGCGCACCGGCCGGCTCGGCCAGCCCCGAGACGAAGGACCACCGCACGGCCTTGCGGCGGGACCCGGTGGCCTCCCGGACCGGCACCGCCACGGCCACGCCCTCCGGGACGTTGTGCAGCGCGATCGCCAGGGCCACGGGCAGGGCGATCGACAGGTCCGTCAGACCGGCCACGAAGGTGGCGAAGCCCTCCGGGAAGTTGTGGAGGCTGATCGCCAGCGCGGTCACCGTGCCGGTCCTCATCATCCGCCGGCGCCGGGCGGCCGTGGCCGGATCGTGGACCTGGCTGGGCTCGTGCGGGTTGATGGGCTCGGGGACGAGACGGTCGATCACCCCGATCACCAGGATGCCCCCGAAGAACGCGGCCACGGCCGCCCAGTGGCCCGCCGCCGGGTCCGTGGCGGCGGCGAGCGACGTCAGCGCCTTGGGCATGATCTCCAGGAAGGACACGTAGAGCATCACGCCCGCCGAGAAGCCCAGCGCCACGGACAGGAACGGGCCGCTGGTGCGCCGCGGCACCACGGAGATGAGCCCGCCGATGCCCGTGCACAACCCGGCGAGCACGGTGAGCCCCAGTGCCAGCCAGAAGTTCTCCACGCCGAGCCGTTCCTTGCGTCCGTGTCCTGCAGGGCCGTGCCCCGTGCACCCCGGCGTCCGCCGGCTGCCGCCGGGTCCGGGGGATGCACCGAGTGTAGGGGCGCCGGAACCGGCCTCGGTACGCTGTGGCCATGATGACGACGCCGGTCCCCGCGGGTGGGCCCGCCGGCGCCGCTTCGCCGCCGGGCGCCCACCCGGTGTCCGACGCCGGCTGGCAGGACGTGCTCTCCCTGGCCGCCTCGCGCGGCGCCTGCGTGCAGCTGACCGTGATCCACCGAGGGGTCACCGTCCTGGACGGGGCGGTCCGCTGCCACCCGGACGCCCTGGGCTGGCTGTTCTCCGCCTCCAAGCCCTTCACGTCGCTGCTCGTCCACCGGCTGGCGGGTCACGGCGTGCTGGACCTGGATGCCGCGGTGGGGGAGTACTGGCCCGAGTTCGGCACCGGCGGGGACGGCTCCAAGGCCGGCACCACCGTCCGGGACGTGCTCACCCACCGCACGGCCGCACCCACGGCGGGGCCGTACCCGGCGGCGGTGCTGGCCATGCACCGCCTCGAGGCCTCGCTCGAGCGGGTGGCACGCGGCCGACGCCGGGACCGCCGCTATCCGGGCCTGTCCGCCTACCAACCGCTGGACTTCGGGTTCATCCTGGCCGAGGTGTCCCGCCGGGTCACCGGCCGCCCGTGGCCGCACCTGCTGCACGAACTGGTGCTGGACCCCGCCGGGCTGCGGGACGTCCACCCCGGGGTGCCGGACGATCAACTGCACCGCTGCCTGCCGTTCGACGGCTCGCGCCGGGCCCTGCCGGGCGGGCCGGTGGTCGCCGCCGTCCTCAACCGGCGGTCCGTGCGCCAGGCCCGGATCCCGGCGGCGGGGATCTCGACGACGGCCCGCCAGCTCGCCCTGTTCTACCGTCACCTGCTCTCCGCCCCGGAACGGGACGCACTGTGCGCGCCCAGCTCGGACGGCGGCCGCGACGCCTGGACCCGGCTGCCCACCCGGTGGGGGACCGGCATCCAGCTCGGCGGCACTGGCGCATGGTGCCCCCTGGGGGCCACCAGCACCGAGCGGACCTTCGGCCACAACGGTTCGGACGTCTGCCTGGGCTGGGCCGATCCCGACCTGGACCTCGCGGTCGGCCTGGTCACCGACCGGGCCAGTGGCCACCCCGCGGACAAGAAGCTGCTCGTGCGGGTCTCCGACGCGATCCGCACCGCTGCCCGCCGGGCCTGACCGGCCTGCGAGACCCGGCAACCGTCCTGGGGACCAGGCCCATCCCCACGACCACTCCCATCCGCTAGGTTCGGCAGGACGGGATCGCTGACCTGGCCGGGGCCCTCATCGTCGTCTCATCGTCGACTCATCCTCGTCTCATACCGGTCCCGCAGGATATTCACAGGATCTTCCAAGGACAGGAACACACGCGATGACGCACCAGGAGCCGGCGCAGCAGGCGCACACTCCCCGACCCACCGGTCGATCCAGGCGATCCACGCACGGGCGGCGCGCCGTCGTCGTCGGCTCCGGCCCCAACGGGCTCACCGCCGCCGCGGTGCTGGCCCGTGCCGGCTGGGAGGTGGACGTGTACGAGCGGCACACTGCCCCGGGCGGTGCCTCCGCCTCCGCCGACGTGCTCGGTCCCGGGACGATCGTCGACCTCGGCGCGGCCGGCCACCCCTTCGGAGTGGCCAGCCCCGTGTTCCGGGAGCTGGAGCTCACTGCCCACGGCGTCGAATGGCTGCACAGTGACTACCCGATGGCCCACCCGCTGGACGGGCGCCCCGCGGCCGTACTGCACCGCACCCTCCAGGCCACCGCCGAGGACCTCGGACAGGACGGGAGGGCATGGACCCGGCTGCACGCCCCGATCGTGGAGGATGTCGACGCGCACCTGGAGAACATCCTCGGGCCCTCGCTGGTGCGCGTCCCGCGGCACCCGGTGAGCATGGCGCGGTTCGGCGTGCGTGCCCTCTGGCCCGCGGGCGCCCTCGGCCGGGCCGTCTTCCGGGACGAGACCGCCAGGTCCCTGTTCGCGAGTTCCTCGATCCACGCCATCCTGCCGCCCACCCACCTGTTCACGGCCGCGTTCGGCCTGATCTTCGGTGCGCTGGGCATGTCCCGCGGGTGGCCCGTGGCCAAGGGCGGTTCCGGTGCCATCACCGCAGCGCTCGCCTCGGTCCTCGCTGCCCACGGTGGGCGCATCCACCTGGACCACGAGGTCACCGACCTGCGCGAGTTCCCGGAGGCGGACGCGATCCTGCTCGACCTCACGCCCCGGCAGCTGCTCGCCCTCGACGGAGTGGACCTGACCGACCGCTACGCCGCGCACATGCGGCGCTGGCGGTACGGAACGGGGGTCTCGAAGGTGGACTACCTGCTCGACGGGCCGATCCCCTGGACCGACTCCCGGGTGGCCGGGGCCGGTACGGTCCACGTGACCGGCACGCTGGCCGAGCTGGAACATGCCGAGCGAGAGGCCAAGGCCGGCCACATGCCGGACAGGCCGTTCGTCATGGTCTGCCAGCAGCAGTCCGCGGACCCGTCCCGGGCCACCGGTCCGGCCGCCGGGAAGACGGTGGTGTGGACCTACGCCCACGTCCCCGGTGGGTACGACGCCCCGGTCGAGCACCTGATCGCCGACCAGATCGAACGCTTCGCCCCGGGGTTCCGGGACCGGATCGTGCACCGCGTGGCCACCACGCCCTCGGGGCTCGAGACGTGGAATCCCAACCTCATCGGCGGGGACGTCGCCGGCGGATCCATGGGCGGGTTGCAGCAGGTGCTGCGCCCGGCCCCGGTGCTCAGCCCGCACCGCACCGGCACGCCGGGGCTGTACCTGGCCTCCTCGTCCACCCCGCCCGGCGGGGGAGTGCACGGCATGGCCGGACTGCACGCCGCCCGGGCCGCCCTGGCCGACGCCGCCCGCGGCCGGACCCGGCACCGCACGAACCCGCGCACCCATCGAGAGGACAGGCCATGACAGACCACCCCACCGACCCGGCGCCCCTGCCGGGGGTGCTGACCGCTCCCGCGGCGACGGGTCGGGACCTCTGGGCCCTGGCCGCGGGCGCCGCCCTGACCGCCGTGCTGCTCTCCCCGGTGCGCCACTACTTCAACGGGAAGGACAAGGTCGAGGAGGACTCCTTCCCCCTGTCCACGTATCCGATGTTCTCGGACAACCGCAAGGACCGGACCCGGATCCCGCACGTGGCCGGATTCAGCGCCCACGGCGAGCGGATCGTCCCGCACTACAGCCACTTCGGGGCCGGGGGACTGAACCAGGTCCGCAAGCAGGTCACCCGCATGGTCCGCCAGGGCCGGGCCGTGGAGGTCGCCCAGCGCTATGCCGATGCCCTGGCCGCCCAGCGCGTTCGGCCCGCGCCGCGGGGCGGGGGCCCCGGTGCCGTGCGCCGCCGCCGCGAGGCCCGGATCGTGCGCGTCGAGGTCGTGCGCTCGCGCTACTTCTTCGACACCTACTACGCGGGGAACACCTCACCGCAGGTCGAGACGGTCCACGCCCGGGCCGACGTCGGCGGGACCGCCGTGGCCGTCTCCCAGACCCGTGCCGACCCGGCCCAGGACCCCCAGGGGCCACCCACCGGGCCGATGGCCCGCTCCGGACTGGGCAACACGCCGCCCGCTCCCCTCGGCCGGGGCAACACCCCCGCCGACTACCGCACCGAGCACACCGTCCAGGCCGAACCGCGCGCCGAGCGGACCGAAGCGCAGGAGGCCACCCGATGACCCTCGTCCAGGCCCTCGTCGACCACCTCCGCCCGGCAGCCCAGCCCGTACGCCCGGCCGTGCTGCGCCTGGCCACCGGCACGTTCTCGGCGGTGCACAACATCCGCCGGCGCCCCATGTTCCGCAGGCTGCACCGCCAGGAGGAGACCCAGTTCACGCCCGTCGGGGTGGTCAGGGTGCTGAGGAGGCCGTTGCCGCCAGCGGTGGCGGACGCCCTGTTCGACGCGGCCCAGGCGGTCAACGTCGCGGCGACGCTGGGGATCCGCCACCGGGTGACC
>JAPFFX010000134.1 GCA_026645375.1 Citricoccus sp. WCRC_4
CCCAGGCGGCGCAGCGTTTCGTCCTGCACGGCCTGGCGTCGTGGGACGGGCCCCTGATGACCGAGTGGGGCGAGACGGCGATGTCCCTGACCGAGGCGGGAAGCCCGTCCCACATCGAGTCGGAGGCCATCTACGGGCTCGGCCTGTATGCCCGCGGTCGCCTGCAGGACGCCGAGGCCGCCTACGAGCGGGCCACCGGACATGCCGGGGAGAACGCCCAGAAGCAGCGGATCCAGATGGGCGCCGCCTGGCTGGCCCTGCGGGCCGACCAGGTCGAGTCGGCGCTGGTGGGCTTCGAGGCGGCCACCCCCACGGAGCATCGCGGCGGTTCGCTGCGGATCTCCCTGTGGGCCGAGGCCTGGCTGGCGCGTACCCAGTTGGTGCTGGGGGACTGGGACGCCGCCGCGGCCACGGTGTCCCGGGCCTCCGTCCGGCTGGAATCGGCCAGGATGCCCCTGATCGGACCCCTGCTGTACTGGACGGCCGCCGAGCTGTGGTCGATGCGGGGGGACTGGGACCGGGCGCGCCACTACGTCTCCAAGGCCGCCGTCCACCCGGGGACCTACCGGGCCATGCTCGTGCCCGCACACCTGGCCAGGGCGCGGTTCCACGAGGCCCGGGCCGACTACGAGAGCGCCCTGGAGGCGCTCGAGCCGCTGACGGAGATCGATCCCTGGACGGACGGGCGCGTCTCCTTCTGGCCGTGGCAGGACACCTATGTCAACGCCCTGGTGATGACGAACCGGCTGGAGCGCGCCGAGGAGTTCCTCACCGCGTTCGAGGCCCTGCGCCGGGAGCGGACGATTCCCTCCGACCAGGCCCGGATGTCCTGGTCCCGGGGCCGGCTGCTCGCCGCGCAGGGTGACCCGGACGCCGCCCGAGACCACTTCGAGTCCGCGCTGGGGCAGCTGCGGGGACTGCACCGGCCCTACCTGCAGGCCAGGATCAGCTTCGCCTTCGGCCAGAGCATGCGCCGGGCGGGGAAGCGTCGGCTGGCGTCCTCGGTGCTCCAGGTGGCGAAGGACCTGTACGACTCCCTGGGGGCCGTGACCTACGTCGAGCGCTGTGACCGCGAGCTCAAGGCCACCGGGATGGACGTCGGCACCGTCGACGTCCCCGCGGACCCCGTGCTCGTGGCTGCGGGCCGGGCCGATGTCGACCTGACCGCCCAGGAACAGGCCGTGGTCGAGCTCGTGGCGCAGGGGGCGACCAACAAGGAGACCGCGCGCTCGCTGTTCCTGGCGGAGAAGACGGTCCAGTACCACCTGACGCGTATCTACCGGAAGCTCGGCGTCCGGTCCCGCAGCGAGCTGGCGGCCCGCTCCCGCCCCGAGCAGTGAGGGGCGGTAGCGGGCCGAGCGGGACGCACGGAGGCGTTCAGGATCGCGGCGCGGGGACGGCGCTCGCCGGCGTGTCGGCCCCGGCGCCGTGGTGCCCGGCGGTGGCTGGGGTGTCCGCCGTGGCCGCGGCGTCCGTGGCCCGTTCCAGCCGGGACTGCCGCGGCACGGCCAGGGTGACCAGCGCCCCGAAGAGGGCCACGCCGCCGAAGATGTAGAAGGCGGTGCTGCCGCCCACGCCGGCCGCGGCGAGCCAGCCCCCGATGAGGGGCCCGAACACCCCGCCGATCCGCCCGAAGCCGGCGACCCAGGAGACCCCCGCCGCACGGGCATTGGTCGTGTAGTAGTTCGAGCTGAACCCGTAGATCAGGACCTGGGTGCCCAGGGTGCCGACCCCGGCCACGGCGATGTAGAGGAACAGGACCGGCGCCGGGAACTGGAAGGTCATCAGTGCCAGGGTGATCCCGGCCAGGACGAAGGTGGTGGCCACGATCCGTTGCGCACCGAGCCGGTCGGCGGCCATCGAGGCGACGATCCCGCCGAGGACGGCCCCGCCGTTGAGGATCAGCAGGAAGGACAGGGAGTAGCTCTTGTCGAAGCCGTAGCCCTCCATGATGCGCGGCAGCCAGGTGTTCAGGCCGTAGGTGAGCAGCAGGCCGGAGAAGGACATGAAGCCCAGCAGGACGGTCGGCAGGAAGAACCGGCGCGAGAAGGCGGCGGCGAATCCCCGCTTGGCCGGGGCCGCGCCGGCCTGCTGGACCACGATCTCCTCCAGCAGCGGCACCCCGGTCCGCTCGGCGGCGGCCCGGGCCTCCTCGAGGCGGCCGCGGGCGTGCAGCCAGCGGGGCGACTCGGGGAGCTTGAACCAGGCCAGCGGCAACAGGAACAGGATCGGCGTGGCGCCGATCATGAACAGCCCGCGCCAGCCCAGCGGTTCGAGCAGGACGATGCCGAGCAGCGCGGCCAGGACGCCACCGGCGGGGATCCCGGAGTACACGAGGGCGTTGTAGAAATTGCGCTTGCCCGCCGGGGCGAACTCGGCGATGGTGGCCCCGGCCGTGGCCAGGATGACCCCGAGCCCCAGCCCGGTGAGCAGGCGCATCACGCCGAAGGCCGCCACCGAGGTGGTCAGCGCGGTGATGAACATCCCGATGGAGAACCAGGCGATGCCGCCGAGGATGAGCCGGCGGCGGCCGAAGTGGTCACCCAGGAATCCACACGTCAGGGAGCCGACGAGGACCCCGATCAGGGCGTAGGAACCGAGGGCCCCGGCCGCCGCGCCGTCCAGCTGGCCGATCTGGCTCGGGTCATCGAGCAGGGTGGAGAGCACGGTGCCGTAGATGGTCAGGTCGAAGCCGTCGAAGACGAGGGCGCAGCAGACGATCGCCGCGACCCAGTTGGCCGTGCGTGCCTCCTGGCGCGGATCGTGGGCGGCGAGGGTGGGGGAGTGTGACATGGACCGAGGGTCCTCTCGGATCGGTTCGTGGTGGGCCGGTCGACTGCCGGTCCCCGGGCTGCGTTCCAGAGTCCCAGAGGAGTGACCTGCATCATATGAGGGGTTTACCCAGTCCTCCGCCGGGGGGTCCGACGTCGGCAGGCCGTTGAGATCTCCAACCTCCTGATGTCGTCCGGACCCGTCTGGATCCACCCGTCCGGACGGTGGAACGCCCCCCGGGTGCGTGGATAGGGTGGCCTTCATGATCAATCCAGCGCGCCTGCACTCCGACCTGTCCCGCCTCGGCCGGGAGACCGCCATGTTCGAGGCCACCGCCGCCTCCCTGTCCGAGGAGGAGCTGCGTGCCCCGTCGCTGTGCGAGGGATGGACCAGGGCCCACGTGGTGGCACACCTGGCCTCCAACGGCCGCGCGCTGGTGCGGCTCATCGACTGGGCCACCACCGGCGAGGAGCAGCAGCTCTACGCCTCCCGTGAGGCACGGGACCGGGAGATCGACGAGCTGGCCGCCCTGCCCCGCGAGGAACTGCTCCACCGTCTTCGCGAGTCGTCCGCGTTCTTCGCGGAACAGTCCGAGCGGCTCAGTGGCGAGCTGGCCGTCGAGTCCGTGGACCTGCACGGCAAGGAGATCCCGGTGACGTCGATCGTCGCGCTGCGCATCTCCGAGGTCGTCGTGCACCACCACGACCTGGACACGGCGTGGACCATCGAGGAGGCCGACCCGGACTCGCTGCTCAACGCCGTCGAGGCCGCGGTGCGGACCATGCGTGCGAAGGGTGCCCCCGGCATGACCCTGGTGACCGAGGAGCGCGACGAGTGGGTCGTCGGCGACGGCGCCCTGCGGGTCGCGTCCGACCGCGAGGGCCTGCTGGCCTGGCTGGCCCGTGGGGACGGCGAGAACGTCGAGGCCGACGGGCCGCTTCCGGCCCTGCCGTCCTGGTGACCCTGCCGTGGCGGTGACCCCGTTGTCCCGCTAGTTTCGCCGCTTGGGTCTGCCCCCAGTCCCGCCGTTCCTGCCCCGTCCCTGCCCCGGGCCTGAGGGGCGCCGCACGCGCCCGTGACCTGCGCGCTTATCGTGTCCGGCGTCCTCCCTAGCCTGACGTGTGGTGTTAGAACATGCGTTCGAATACCATGGTGGGAGTACGGCCGGACCTTCCCCTCGGACCGCTACCTCCCACCGCCAGGCCGGGTCATCCCCGGTTCCGGTTCGCCGTTCCTTCCCAGACGGCCGGACCGGAGCCACCGTGGACCCCGGTGCCGACGGCAATGAGAAGGCACGACGAGAAGGACGGGTATCAGGTCCCATGGGAATCTTCACGCAATCGGTCACGGTCGGATGCACGACCGCGGGGGTGCCGCTGCACCTGGGGTGGAACGGCCGCGACTACGTACTGGCCGCCGAACCGGTGCGCTGGTACGAACGACGGCGCTGGTGGACCGAGGAACACCGGGCCGAGCGAGGCCGCGGCGCGGGGCTGGTGGACCACGAGGTCTGGCGGGTGCAGGTGCGCCTGGAACGGGCCCGCAACTCACCTCTGCTCACCCTGGACATCTCCCACCACCTGGACTCGGGCCGGTGGCGGCTGGTCCGCATCCATGACGGCGCCGCCGTGCGCCTGAGGGAGAGCGCCTGATGGGCGGTGCCCCCGGGTTCCCCCATCTGCACGTCGCCAGCGCCTTCAGCGCTCACTACGGGGTGTCCTGGCCCGGCGAGCTGGCCGCGGCGGCCGCCGCGGACGGCGCCGATCTCCTGGCCTGCACCGACCGGGACGGCCTGTACGGCACCGCCAAGCACGTCGGGGCCTGCCTGGAGCACGGCCTCGACCCGGTGGTCGGTGTGGACCTGGCGGTGCACTGGGGGCCCGCCCACGCCGGCACGGGGGTGTCGGACAGCGCCGGCAGGGTGGTCGTCCTGGCCCGCGGGGGGACCGGGGGCAGCGGTTACCGTGCCCTGGTCCGGCTGGTCTCGGCGGCCCACGCCCACACCACGGGCGGGGCCGCCGGGGGGACGCCGTACGTGACGATGGCCGAGCTGGCCGGCTGGGCCGCCGGCCCCCACCACGGCGCCCCGCCGGAACTGTTCGTGCTGCTGGGACCGGGATCCGACGTCGGGCAGTTGATGGCCGCGCGCAGGTACACCGCCGGGCGGGCGCTGCTGCGCCGCTGGAAGGCCGCCCTGCCGGCCGGGTCGTTGCGGGTGGAGGTGGTCTGCCACCTGTCCCCGCCCGGGGAGAAGCTCTCGGCCGCGCACGCCGTGAAGATGCTCCGCGCGGCACGGGACACCCGGGTGCCGGCGGTGCTGACCAACGCGGTGCGGTATGCCACCCCGGACGGCGCCGCCACCGCCGACGTCCTCGACGCCGCCCGGGCGCTGAGCTCCCTGGAGGCCCTGGCCGACCTCCAGCCCAACGGGCAGGGCTGGCTGAAACCGGCCGGGCCCATGCACCAGGTGGCCCGCGAGGTCTGCCGCGCAGCCGGGGCCGAGGGCGCCGGCGCGTTGCTGGAGGCCACCCACGCCCTGGCCGACGCCTGCCGGATGGACCCCGGCCCGGACCTGGGCTGGGGGCGGCCCACGGTACCGGAGGCCTCGGTGATCGGGATCGCCGGCGACCCGGTCACCGCCCTGCGCCAGCGCACCCTGGCCGGGGCCCACGCCCGCTTCCCGCAGCTGTACGGCGGCAGCCGGTTCTCGTCGTCGCGGGCCGGCCGGGAACTGGAGGACCGGCTGGAACACGAACTGGGGATCATCACCCGGCTCGGCTTCGCCAGCTACTTCCTCACCGTGGCCGAGGTGGTGCGGATGATCGAGGACCTGGGGGTCCGGGTCTCGGCACGGGGCTCCGGGGCGTCGTCCCTGGTCAACCACCTGCTGCGGATCTCGAACGTGGACCCGATGCGGCACGAGCTGATCTTCGAGCGCTTCCTGTCCCATGACCGCTCCACACTGCCGGACATCGACGTGGACGTGGAGTCCGCCCGCCGGCATGACGTCTACGAGGCCATCTTCGCCCGGTTCGGGGCCGAGAGAACCACGCTGATGAGCATGCAGAACGGTTACCGGGCCCGCGGGGCGGTCCGGGATGCCGGCATGGCGCTCGGGATGGACGCCGAACAGGTGGACACGATCGCCAAGCAACTGTGGCGGTT
>JAPFFX010000215.1 GCA_026645375.1 Citricoccus sp. WCRC_4
CCCGGGACTCCCGGGGCCCGGCCGGGGACCGTCAGGACCGCTCCGCCGTGGCCCGGGCGGGAGCGACGGGTGGCACGGCGTCCTCCGGGACCGCCGGAATCGTCGGGCCGTCCAGTGCCTGGATGTCCTCCCGCGAGCGGTCACGGGCCGCCAGGAGCGAGACCAGGCTCATGGCCGAGAAGGCCATCCACAGGCAGGCCACCAGCCACAGGGACCCGCCACCGGCCATGACCAGGGCCGTGGCGATCATCGGGGTGAAGCCGGCGCCCAGGGTGGAGGCCAGCTGGTAGCCGATCGACGTGCCGGAGTAGCGCACCGAGGTGGGGAACAGCTCGCCCACGAAGGCACCGTACGGCCCGGAGGTGAAGCCCTGGATCACGGACAGGCCCAGGAAGATCGCCAGCATGAAGGCCACGGTGGATCCCATCTCCAACAGGGACATCACCGGGAACGCGAGCGCGATGGCGGCCAGGTTGCCCCAGATGAGCACCCTCCGCCGGCCCAGGCGGTCGGAGAGTCTGGAGGCGATGATGATCATCAGGATGGTGGCCACGCCGCCGAGGGCCTTGATGTTGAGCACTTCGGTCTGGGCCAGCACGGCCTGCTGGACCGCGAAGGAGATGGCCCACGCACCCATCAGGCCCTGGGCCATCTGCCCGGACAGGCCTGAGCCGATGGCGACCAGCAGGGACTTGGGGTGCTCGCGGAACAGTTCCGCGGCCGGGACGGGACGTTTCTTGGCCTCCACGGCCGTGGACAGCTCCTGGAAGACGCGGGACTCCGAGACCTTCATGCGGATGAAGATCGCCAGGCCCATCAGCACGGAGGACAGGATGAACGGCACGCGCCAGCCCCAGCTGATGAACTGGTCCTGCGGCAGCATGGACATCAGCGAGAGCATCAGCGTGCCGACGATCGTGCCGGCGGGGGCGCCCATGTAGGCGAAGGCCGCGGCGAACCCGCGGGACTCCTTCTTGGAGTTCTCGAAGGCCAGCAGCATCGCGCCGCCCCATTCCCCGCCGACGGCGATTCCCTGGGCGAGGCGCAGGGTGACCAGCAGGATCGGCGCCCAGACGCCGATCTGCTCGGAGGTCGGCAGCAGGCCGATGAGGGTGGAGGCGATGCCCATGATCAGGACCGTGCCGATCAGGATGGCCTTGCGTCCGATGCGGTCACCCAGGTGGCCGAACAGGAAGCCGCCGATCGGACGGGCGACGTAGCCGGCGGCGAGGGTGCCGAAGGAGACGAAGAGGGCCGCAGCAGGCTCGAGGCCGGAGAAGAACACCTGGTTGAAGACGATCCCCGCCGCCGTGGCGTAGAGGATGAAGTCGTAGTACTCCACGGCGGTGCCCAGGAAGCTCGAGAAGAGGATCCTGCGCATGTCCCGCGGGGAGGCGTGGTAGGCGCCCGTCGGCGCCGCCGGGTTCGGTGGTTGAGTCGTCATGGGATGTCCTCGGTTCCTGTCAGAGGCTGAGCGTGGTGATGCCGGCGGCGTGCAGCGAGGGCGTGTCGCCGGTGCCGCCGAAGGGGATGACGTCGAGGTCCTCGGGGATGCTGAGGCGGCCGTCGAACGTGGTGCGGGCCTCGTCCCAGGCCTCGGGCGGTGAATAGCTGGGGACGAGGTGGTGCAGGGCCAGGTGCCCGACGCCGGCCGCGGCCGCGATGCTGCCGGCCTCGGCGGCCGTGGTGTGGGCGCGGCGATGGTGGTCCATGGTGGCCTGCATCATCTCGGCGTCGGTGTACTGCGCCTGCAGGATGTCCAGGTTGATGGCCTCGTGCAGCAGCAGGTCCGCGCCCCGGGCCAGGCGCACCATGTTGGCGCAGGGCGCGGTGTCCCCCGAGATCACGACCGAACCGGTCTCGGCGTCGAACCGGAAGGCGTAGGCCGGCGCGGTGGGGTGGTGGGAGACGAGGATGGCACTGACGGTGACGTTCTCGTCCCGGAAGACCTCGATCGGCTCCATCTCCGGGGCGACGTCGGTGTCCGGGTCGAAGCCCAGCTCCGCCGGCAGGTCGATCTCGCGGGGCGCGAATTGCTCGGCAGGGCTCTTGGCCAGCGAATCGAAGATCCTGTCGTTGCAGTCCGTGGCATAGGCGGCCAGCAACCCGTGCACCAGTCCGTCGACGCCGGGGGTGGGCCGCTCCGGGGCGATGGGCACCGGCACGGAGCCTGCTCGGGGGGATAACGGTGGCAGCTTGCCGCGGTCACCCGGCCCGATGACGGGGATGGTCCCGGCGGGTGCGTTCTTCAGCTCGAAGGCCCCGAAGAGCAACAGGGACGGCAGGTCCACGGTGTGGTCCGAGTGCATGTGAGTGATGAAGATCCCGCCCAGGTCTGCCATGCGGAGTCCGGCGGCGGAGGCCTGGCGGCCGGCGCCCTGTCCGCAGTCCACGAGGTACCACGTCTCGTTCACCACGACGGCGGTGGCGATCCCGAAACGGGGCCGGTCCTGGTGGTCGTTCCACCACCTCGGCCCGCCGGCCGTGCCGAGGGTGACCACGTAGGGCCGGTCCATGTGCTGCTCCACGATGACTCCTGACTGAGGTGACTGGGCTCACGTTCGAGCCTCGTGGCGCGCATCACATTTGTCTAGCTAGGATAACTAGTGAGAGTCATAAGGAGAGGTGATGAGTGAGCTGACCCTGCGTCAACTGGAATACTTCGCCGCCATCGCGGAGACCCAGTCGATCACGGAGGCGGCCAGGCGGTGCCACGTCTCCCAGGCGGCCGTCAGCCTGGCGCTGGCCCAGCTGGAACAGGCCGTGGGCGCCTCGCTGGCGATCCGCCGTCGGGGTCGCGGCATCGCCCTGACCGCGGAGGGGCAGGTCGTCGCCGCGCGCGCCCGGCAGGTGGTCGAGCAGGTCGCGGACATCGGCTCCGCCGTGGAGGGGGCGCACGGCCGGCTCTCGGGCCGATTGACCGTTGGGGTGTTCAGGACATTGGCCCCCCATGTCATCCCTCCCCTGCTGGACTGGTTCACCAGCCGACACCCGGCCGTCGAGCTGGACTTCATCGAGGCGGCCGGACCTGAGGTGCAACAGCTCATGCTGGCGGGCGTGGCCCAGCTCAGCGTGATCTACGAGGCCCAGGCACTGTCGGACTGCGCGACCGAAGTGCTCCAGGAGGCCCGCCGCCAGGCAGTACTGAGCCCCGAGCACCCACTGTCCGCGCGGGCGACCGTGAGCCTGGAGGAGCTGGCCCCCTACCCGGTCATGCTGATGAGCGAGGAGCCGGCGCTGCAGCGCACCCTGGCCGAGTACGCCAAGGCCGGGCTGGAGCCCAACGTGCGCTGCCAGTCGGCGAGCGTGGGGGCCATCCTCAACGTCGTGGGCCGGAACCTCGCCTATTCCCTGTTGATGCAACCCGCGGTGGCCAGCCCGGAGGGCAGGCCGCTGGTCTTCCGCCCCTTGAAGGGCAACGTCCGGACGAACTCCGTGATGGCAGCCCTTCCGATCGGAGTAGCCCGCAGCGCCCTGGTCACGGAGGCGCTCACGGCCCTGCACGAGCACTGGGGGACCATTGCCGCCGAGGGCCCGGAGGCGTCAGCGCCCCCTGCGTAACGCCTCGTCATCGGGCGCTTTCCGGAACCGTGGACAGGTCGAAGTGGCACCCGTTTAGGACCGGTTGCGTCTCATCCGGCGTGTCGCCCGGCGTGGCGTTTTCCCGCTCCTGTGCACGCGTGTAATGTCCTGCCCAATGCCCGCTCTGGGCAGGACCAGAGGCCATATCTTGGCCGGTTCACATCCCCACTCATGGAGGACGACCATGTCCGCTTTCCTGCCCTCCTTCACTCCCGCTTCCCGGACCGCGCTGACCGGTTCGCCGAGCACCGACGTCGCCGCGTTCTGGGCGATCACCGGCGTCGTCACGCTCGCCGCGGCCGCCGGCGTCGTCGAGGTCATCGTGCACATGATGGGGTAGACCGACTGACGGCATGATGTCCTGAGCACGGCCCCCGGCGATCCTCGCCGGGGGCCGTGCCGCATCTTGAGTCACGTCCACTCAAGTTTCTTGACCTCCTCGCGATGATTCGGGAACATTTCCGATAGCACCCGCGTTACTTGAGCTGAACACACTCAACTCTCGCTGAGCATGTCTCGAGGAGGACCAATGCCCGCATTCTTCGGCCCCGCCGGTTCCCACGGCGATTCCTTCGACGAATTCTTCACCCGCTACCTGCAGGGTCAGCGGGTGGGTCGTCAGGGACGCCCCGTCGACATCACCCGCCTGCTGAGCAAGCGGACCCACGACGTCATCGCCTCCGCCGCGAGGTTCGCGGTCGAGCGCGGCCAGACCGAGGTCGACGCCCTGCACGTCCTGCGCGCCATGCTCGGCGAGGACCCGGCCGCCGCCGGCGTCCGCTCGTCCGGCGCCGACCCCCAGGCCCTCATCGCGGCCGTGGACGAACGCCTGCCCGCTCCCACCGACGGGAAGGACGAGACGTCCGCGGCCCTGAACGCCTCGGCGCAGAAGGTCCTGCTGGACGGCTACCAGGTGGCCCGCGCCTTCGGCTCCACGTACATCGACCCGGAGCACGTGTTCTTCGCCTTCGTGCTGAACCAGGACTCCCCCGCCGGCCACCTGCTGGCCCAGGCCGGTGTCACCCCGCAGTCGCTGCAGGCCGCCGCCCAGCAGCAGGCCCAGCAGCAGGCCCAGTCGGGACAACCGGGCCACGGGCCCGGTGAGGGCCCGGGCGAGACCGGTGCCGAGGGATCCGTGCTGGAGAAGTTCGGCCTCGACCTGACCGCCGAGGCCCGCGCCGGCCGGCTGGACCCGGTGATCGGCCGCGAGGACGAGATCGAGCAGACCATCGAGGTCCTGGCCCGCCGCACCAAGAACAACCCGGTGCTGATCGGCGAGGCCGGCGTCGGAAAGACCGCCATCGTCGAGGGCCTGGCCCAGGCCATCGCCGCTGACGAGGTCCCCGCCCAGCTCAAGGGCCGGCGTGTCATCACGCTGGACCTGGCCGGCATGGTCGCCGGCACCCGCTACCGCGGCGACTTCGAGGAGCGGCTCACCACCGCGATGGACGAGATCGCCGAGGACGGCAACACCATCGTGTTCATCGACGAGCTGCACACCGTCGTCGGTGCGGGCGGCTCCGGGGAGTCCGGCGGCATGGACGCCGGCAACATCCTCAAGCCGCGGCTGGCCCGCGGGGACCTGCACATGGTGGGCGCCACCACGCTCAAGGAGTACCGCAAGATCGAGAAGGACGCCGCCCTGGAGCGCCGCTTCCAGCCGGTCACCGTCCCGGAGCCCTCCGTGGAGGACACCGTGCAGATCCTGGCGGGGCTGGCCGGCCGCTACGCGGACCACCACGGGGTGACGTACACGGACGAGGCGCTGCGCGCCGCCGTCGTGCTCTCGGACCGGTACATCACCGACCGGTTCCTGCCGGACAAGGCGATCGACCTGATCGACCAGGCCGGGGCACGGTTGTCGCTGCGGCGAGGCCCGGCCGAGGGCGGCGCACCGGTGGACGTCGACGCGCTGCGCGCCACGCTCGCCGGGTTGGAGGCCGAGAAGAACTCGGCGGTCAACGCCGAGAACTACGAGCGCGCCGGGGAGCTGCGCGACGAGGTCAACCGGATCAGCGAGCAGCTGGCCGAGGCCGCCGAACGGCAGAACGCGGGCGAGGTCGGTGACGTCGTCGACGAGGGCGCCATCGCCGAGATGGTCTCCCGCGCCACCGGCATCCCGGCCGCGCGGATGACCGAGGCCGAGAAGTCGCGCCTGGCCCGGCTCGAGGATGAGCTGCACGGCCGGGTGATCGGCCAGGACGACGCGGTCACCGCGATCGCCCGGTCCGTCCGCCGGTCCCGGACCGGGATGGCCGACCCGTCGCGGCCGGTCGGGTCCTTCCTGTTCCTCGGCCCCACCGGCGTGGGCAAGACCGAGCTGGCCAAGGCGCTGGCGACCTCGCTGTTCGACGACGAGCACGCCATGGTCCGGTTCGACATGTCCGAGTTCGGCGAGCGCCACACGGTCTCGCGCCTGGTCGGTGCCCCTCCGGGGTACGTCGGCTATGACGAGGCCGGGCAGCTGACCGAACAGGTCCGGCGCCGCCCGTACTCGGTGATCCTGCTCGACGAGATCGAGAAGGCCCACCCGGACGTGTTCAACCTGCTGCTGCAGGTGCTCGACGACGGCCGGCTCACCGACGGTCAGGGGCGCACCGTGGACTTCCGCAACACGGTGCTGATCATGACCTCGAACCTCGGCTCCGAGTTCCTGTCCTCGGGCGGGACCTCCCTGGGGTTCGCCTCGGCCGACGCCGCAGCCGCCCAGCGGGACGTGCGCCAGAAGGTGATGGGCCGGGTGAAGGAGTTCATGCGGCCGGAGTTCCTGAACCGGATCGACGAGACGGTGCTGTTCTCCCCACTCTCCGCGGAGCAGTTGCGCGAGATCGTGGGACTGCAGCTGCGGGCCTCCGAGCAGCGGCTCTCCGCCCAGGGCATCGCGCTCGAGGTGGATGACGCCGCCCGTGACTGGATCGCCGAGACCGGCTACGAACCGGCCTACGGTGCCCGCCCGCTGCGCCGGGTCATCCAGCGCGAGCTGGACGACCGGGTGGCGGACCTGCTGGTCTCCGAGGCCGTGGCCGAGGGCGACGCCGTGCGGGTGACCGTCGAGGACGGCCAACTGCGCGCGACGCCGGTCCGCACGCCGGAGGCCGTGGCCGCCTGACCCGTGGCCGCTTGAGCCGCGGCCCGCGCGTCGTGTTCCCGGCTGCCGTGGCCCGCGCGTCGTGCTCCTTACGATCACGCCGCACGGTGAGACACGCCGATGAGACCCACGCGCGCCGTGATCATGACTGCCGGGGCCGGGGTGTTCGTTGACTCGGGTCAGCGAACACCCCCGGGCACGTGCCGGACGGCGCTGGTCCCCGGCACGTTCACCGGGGCAGCCCCCGGTTCCCGGCCAGTTGCGACTAGCCTTGAGCCGTGAACGGCATTGCAGACCTCGCCGTCGCCGCAGACGTGCTGGCCTGGGTCGGTCCCGGGATCGGGCTGCCCCTGTTCGTGCTGGGCATGATCCTGCGTTCCACGGACCGCGGGTTGGTCCCCACGCAGATCGTCATCATGGGTCCGCCGCACCGGCCACGGGCGCGGTGGTTCACTGCCGAGGACATCTATGAACGGCGACTCCGCGTCCCGGAACGCGCTCACCTGGGCGGCAGGGACCACGCCGTGGCCTACGTGAGCCCCGACAAGCCCACGCTGATGAGCCTGGAACGCCGCCGGCCGATCA
>JAPFFX010000237.1 GCA_026645375.1 Citricoccus sp. WCRC_4
AGCTTGCCGATGCCGGGCCAGCCGAAGATCGTCTCCACCACGACGGCACCGTTGACCAGTCCGACGGTCAGGTCACCGGCGACCGTCAGTGCCGGGGCGGCGGCATTGCGCAAGGCATGCCGGGTCACCACCCGGGTCTGTGAGGCGCCCTTGGACCGGGCCAGCTTGATGTACGGCTCGGACAGGGCCGAGACCATGGCCCCGCGGATCACCTGGACCAGGGCGCCGAAGGGGCGCAAGGCCAGCGTGGCGATCGGCAGCACCCAGGCCTCGGCGCCGATGACGCCCGAGGTGGGGAGCCAGCCCAGGGTGATCGCGAAGATCCAGATGCCGACGATCGCCAGCCAGAAGTCGGGGATGGACGCGGCCGCCATGGAGAGGAAGCTCGCGATGCGGTCCACGACGCCGTTGGGCCTCAGGGCCGCCCAGCTGCCGACGATCACGGCGAGCGCGATCGCGATGACCATGGTGGTCGCCGCGAGCTGGAGGGTGGCAGGGAAGGCCCGCAGCGCCATCTCGGCGGCGGACTCCCCCGTCCTCAGCGAGGTCCCGAAGTCCAGGCGGAGGACGCCGCCGAAGTACTCCCCCATCTGGACCCAGAGCGGCTGGTCCAGGCCGTTGCGGGTGACGAAGTCCTCCCGCATCTGCTCGGTGGCGTTCAGGGGCAGGTAGAGCGCCGCGGGGTTGCCCGTCATGCGGGCCAGGGCGAAGACGCCCACCACGACCACGACGAGGGGCAGCGCACTGGAGATGATGCGCTTGCGCAGGTACGTCAGCATGGGTCCTCCCAAGGATCCCGAGGAATAGTTTGGTCCGTCTGGGGTGTGCCGCCGGGGCCGGTGTTGCGGCCGGCCCCGGCGGCGGGTGAGCGCAGTGGTGCCGGTCGTCAGCCGGCCGGGGTGACCTCGGCGAGCCGGAGCTCATCCCCCGAGGAGGAGTTGGGCTCGTAGTCCACCGTGTCCGCGATGCCGAGCATGCCGGTCTGGTGGGCCAGGTGCGCGAACTGGACGACCTCCTCGTTCTGGAACTCGAAGACGTCCGCGTAGGCCTGGGCACGGGCCTCGCCGCTCTGCTGGCCGGCCTTGGTGATCATCTGGTCGAACTCGTCCGTGCCGAAGGCGCTCTGGGCGCCGTCGGAGAGCATGTACTGCTCGACGGTGAACGCCGCGTCGCCGGCCTGGTTGCCGTGCTGCGTCATGTGCAGGATGGCACCCTCGTCCTCGACGAACGGCCGCACCTGGTAGGTGAGGTGCTGGCTGGTCTCCATCATCTTGAGGTTGACGGTGAGCCCGGCCTGGGTCAGCTGCTCCTGCAGCACCTGGCCCAGTTCCTCGATCTTCGGGAACTGCGCGGAGCGGACGATCAGGCTGATCGGGGCGGAGGTGTCCACGCCGTCGGCCTTGGCCTCCTCGACCAGCTGCTTGGCCTTCTCCGGGTCGTAGGGCCAGCCCTCGAGCTGCTCGTTGTGGCCCACCACGCCCTCGGGCACGAGTTGGGCGGCGACCTGGTCCCGCCCTCCGTAGAGGCTCTGGACGATGCCTTCCTTGTCGATCGCGTAGTTGACGGCCTGGCGGACGCGGATATCGTTGAACGGCGCCGACTCGGCGTGCATGCGCAGGGCCACAGTCTCGTTGTTCGGGTAGGGGACGCCCAGCTCGCCGATGCTGTCCTCGGGGCTCAGCCCGGTGGCGATCTCCGCCTCTCCCGAGGTGATCATGGCGGCACGGACGGAGGACTCCTCGCGCCACTGGTACTGCGCCTTCGGGAAGGCCGGGGCCTCTCCCCAGTACCCGTCATAGGCCGAGACGTCGATGCTCTGCCCGGCGTTCCACGTGTCCAGCTGGTAGGGGCCGGTGCCGACCGGCTCGCGGACCTTCTCGGTGTCCGAGGTCTCGGACGGGACGACCTCGAGGAAGGACAGCCGCAGCGGGAGGATCGGGTCGGCCTGCGCGGCGGTGACCGTCAGGGTGGTGTCGTCCACGACCTCGACCGTGAGGTCGTCGTCACCGAAGACGTAGCCCTCGACGTTGCAGCCGAGGTCGGAGTTCACGGCACGCTCGATGGTGTGGGCGGCGTCCTCGGCGGTGAAGGCCGATCCGTCGTGGAAGGTGACGTCGTCGCGGAGCGTGAAGGTCCAGGTGGTGTCGTCCTCCGAGGACCACTCGGTGGCCAGCTTGGGCTCGAGGTCGCCCGTGGTGGGGTTGCGTTCCACGAGCGGCTCGGTGATCGTGGATCGGTCGACGACACCGGTGCTGGTCAGGTTCGACTCGCACGGTTCCAGCGTCGGCGGCTCCTGCTGGAGCACGACGCGCAGGGTCTCCGGGGCGTTGCCCCCTTCTGCCCCACCGGCAGCGTTGTCCGAGTTGGCCACACCGCAGCCGGTGAGGGCGAGTCCGGTGCCCATGGCGACGGCCAGGGCGGCCAGCGGCAGCCGGCGGCCGGCGCGGGGTGTCACAGTCTGGTGATCACGCATGTCGATCTTCCTTTGAAACGGTGGTCGGGAACGGGTGCGAGCGGTCGGCCTGCGGAACGGTGCCCCAGCGGTCGAGTCGCGGTCTACGGATGTAGACGGAGAACTAGCGATGGGGACAAGCCTGTGATGCCCGTCACGGCGAGTCAAGGGCGACGATCGTCGGCTGAGCGGCGCTGGCACGTACCGACCCCGATATGCGGCCGCCCCACCCTGCGGTCGATCCTGCACTCCCCCGGAAATCCGCGCATCCTCACTGGTCAATGCCCTTGCGGTATTGATCCATGCGTTCTGCGTGTTGGACGTGGCCGAGACGGCATTCCTAGGGTCATCGCATGAGCACTGACATCTCCCCCGCCGCCGTCACCGAGGCCTCCCCTGGAACGGCCCAGCGGATCCTGCGCGTCGGCCCCGTGAATCCCACCGTGTCCGCGGCCCTCGACGTGGAGTTCGGCGCCCTCGTCCTCCCCTCGGACCCGGGCGAGCAGGAGTCCTTCCTCGACGACCACGGCGACGAGATCCGGATCGCGGTGTGTTCCGGACGTGTCGGCGTGGACACAGAGCTGATGCGCCGCCTCCCCGCCCTGGAGTGCGTCGTCAGCTTCGGTGTGGGCTACGACTCGACCGACGTGGACCAGGCCGCGGAACGGGGCATCCCGGTCAGCAACACCCCGGACGTGCTCAATGACTGCGTGGCGGACACCGCCGTGGCCCTGTACCTGGACACCCTGCGGAGGATCTCGGCCTCGGACCGCTTCGTCCGCTCCGGTCGCTGGGCGGCCGGAGAGGGCTTCCCGCTGACCACCCGGGCCACCGGCCGCACCGTGGGCATCCTCGGCCTGGGCCGCATCGGCGCCGCGATCGCGCAGCGACTGGAGGCGTTCGGCTGCACGATCCACTACCACAACCGGCGCGAGCGCGCCGGTTCGGGATACGTCTACCAGCCGTCCGTCCGCGAGCTCGCCGAGGCGGTGGACGTGCTGATCGTGGCGGCGTCCGGCGGGCCGGAGAGCGCGGGCCTCGTGGGCGCGGCCGAGCTCAGGGCCCTCGGCCCCCAGGGGCACCTGGTCAACATCGCCCGAGGGACCGTCGTGGACGAATCCGCCCTGGTGGCAGCGCTGTCCGACGGCACCATCGCCGGCGCCGGGCTGGACGTCTATGCGGACGAACCCCACGTGCCGGAGGCCCTGCTGGAGCTCGACAACGTGGTGGCCCTTCCCCACGTGGGCAGCGGCACGCACGAGACCCGGGCGGACATGGCCGAGCTGGTCCTGTCCAACCTGCGCCAGTTCCTCCGGGACGGCACGCTCGCCACCCCGATTTCCTGATCATCCCCGGGAGAAGACCATGAACATCATCGTCGCCATGACCGCGACCCCCGAAGCCGAGGCCGCCGCGCGCACGGCGATCGACGAAGCGGCGCTGCGGGGGGCCGACGTCGTGCTCCTGCCGGAGGAGGACGGGAACGGCACGGCCCCGCCCGCCGACCTCGCCGCCCATGCCGAGGCCCAGGGCGTCCGGCTGACGACGGCGGTCGTGCCCGAGGGCGCGGACTTCGGTGACACCCTGATCGACAGTTCCTACGCCGCGGACACGGCGATGGTCGTGATCGGCCTGCGCCGCCGCTCCCCCGTGGGCAAGCTGTTCCTGGGCTCGACCTCCCAGCGCATCCTGCTGGAGTCCGGCTGCCCCGTCCACGCCGTCAAGGTCCGCGTCGGTCCGCGCCGCTGATCCGGACGGCGCGCCCTAGGATGGGCGCACGGGCGGAAGGACGACGATGGACACGACTCACCAGATTCCGGCGGTCAACGGGGTCCGCGAGGTCAAGTCGGCCGCCAGGACCATCGAGATCCTCGAGCTCCTGGCGGAGCGCGGCAACGCCCCGGTCACCATCCGCGACCTCTGCGAGCGCATGGGAGCGCCCCGCAGCAGCGTCTACGCCCTGCTCCGCACCCTGGTGGAGGCCGGCTGGGTGCGCACCGACCCGCTGAACGCCGAGTACAGCATCGGCATCCGCGCCCTGCTGGCGGGCACCACCTACCTGGACACCGACCCGACGCTCAAGAGGGTCCGCCCCGTGCTGGCCGACGTCGGCCGGCAGCTCGGCGCGACCGTGAACTTCGGGCGGCTGGACGGCCAGGACATCGTCTACCTGGCCACCTGGGAGGTCCCGGGACGGGAACGGAACGCCCCGCGGGTCGGCCGCCGGCTGCCGGCCCACGCCACGGCCGTCGGCCAGGCCGTCCTGAGCACCCTCGAGGATCCGGCGTCGCGACTGCGACCACCGCTGGCGCGGCTGACCGGAGCCACCGTGACCGACCCGGCGGAACTGCTGCGTCTCCTGATCGTCACCCGGGAACGGGGCTATGCCCGTGAGGACGGGCAGAACACGCCGGGCGTCGCGTGCGTGGCCGTGCCCCTGGACCCGGCAGCTGGGGACGGACCGCCCCTGGACGGACTCTCCGCGTCCTTCAGGGGCGCCGCCCTCACGGCTTCCCTGGAGCGCGAGGCAGCCGTGGTGCTGCGGGAGGCAGCGGCGCGGATCACCGCCGCCTCCCGCTGAGACGTGGACTACCGCGAGCGGTAGTTCGGGGCCTCCACCGTCATCATGATGTCGTGCGGGTGGGACTCCTTCAGCCCGGCCGGCGTGATCCGCACGAAGCGGCCGTTCTGCTTGAGCTCGCCGATGGACCGGGCACCGGTGTAGAACATCGTCTGGCGCAGGCCGCCCACGAGCTGGTGCACCACGGCGGACAGCGGGCCGCGGTAGGGCACCTGGCCCTCGATGCCCTCGGGGATCAGCTTGTCCTCGTCCGGCACGTCCGCCTGGAAGTAGCGGTCCTTGGAGTAGGAGCGCTTGCCCGACCGGGTCTGCATGGCGCCCAGGGAGCCCATGCCGCGGTAGGCCTTGAACTGCTTGCCGTTGTAGAACACCAGGTCGCCGGGCGACTCGGCGGTGCCGGCCAGCAGGGAGCCCAGCATCACGGAATCGGCACCGGCGACCAGCGCCTTGCCGATGTCACCGGAGTGCTGCAGGCCGCCGTCGGCGATCAGCGGGACCCCGGCCGGGATGGTGGCCTTGGCCGCCTCGTAGATGGCCGTGATCTGCGGGACCCCGACGCCGGCCACCACGCGGGTGGTGCAGATCGAGCCCGGACCCACGCCCACCTTCACGGCGTCCGCGCCGGCGTCGACGATCGCCTTGGCGCCGGCGTAGGTGGCGGCCTGGCCGCCGATGATGTCCACGTGCTGCGAGGCCGGGTCCTTCTTCAGGCGGGCGATCATGTCCAGCACGCCCTGGGTGTGGCCGTTGGCGGTGTCCACCACGAGCACGTCCGCGCCGGCCTCGACCAGCGCCATGGAACGCTCGTAGCCGTCGCCGAAGAAGCCCACGGCGCCGCCCACGCGCAGCCGACCCTCCTCGTCCTTGGCCGCGTCCGGGTACTGCTCGGCCTTGTCGAAGTCCTTGACGGTGATCAGGCCCTGGAGCCTGTTGCGGTCGTCCACCAGCGGCAGCTTCTCGATCCGGTGCTCCGAGAGCAGCCGGACGGTCTCCTCGCGGGAGATGCCGACCTTCGCCGTGATCAACGGCATCCGGGTCATCGCCGACTCCACCGTGCGGTGCTCGAACTCGTCGCGCGGGATGAAGCGGGTGTCCCGGTTGGTGATGATGCCCAGCAGCGTGTCCGAGGCATCCACCACCGGCAGGCCGGAGACCCGGTACTGGGCACACAGGTCGTCCCAGTCAGCGAGCGTGGCGTCCGGGCCCACGGTCACCGGGTCGGTGATCATGCCGGATTCCGAGCGCTTGACCCGGTCCACGTGGGCGGCCTGGTCCTCGACGGACAGGTTGCGGTGGATGATGCCCAGTCCGCCCTGGCGCGCCAGGGAGATGGCCAGCGGAGCCTCGGTGACGGTGTCCATGGCAGCCGAGACCACGGGGATGTTCAGGGTGATGCGCTTAGTCAGCCGGGTGGAGGTGTCCGCGTCGGCGGGGATCACGTCGGTGGCGTTCGGGAGCAGGAGAACGTCGTCATACGTCAGTCCGACGAAGCCGAAGGGGTCGGCGGCGGTGGCCACCGGGTCGTCGGAGGGGCCGGAAATCTGTGAACTCACGGGCGAGGGGCCTTTCGGTCAGCGGGTAGCCACCAGTCTAGGCCCGCCACTGGCGGGGG
>JAPFFX010000184.1 GCA_026645375.1 Citricoccus sp. WCRC_4
CCGTCGGGCCGGCGGTCCTCTCCCGCCGGCGCCCGCCGCTCCCCCCGCCGGGAGTCCGCCGACGCCGCGCCGCGCTGGGCGCGCTGCACGGCCTGGTGGACGGTCGACTGGTCGATGCCCAGCCACCCGGCCAGCTCCCGCTCGTAGCCGGGACGGACGACGGAGTCCCGGATCCCCGCCACGATGGGGGCGGCATGGCGCAGCGCGCCGGAACGGCCCTCCACGGTGTCCAGGTCGAAGTTCTTCAACCCCGCCTTGATGGCGAACTCGAACAGCGGCCGGCGCGAGCCGATGAGGGCGAGAACGGCCTCCGGCCCCTTCTCCTGGCGCAGGTCACAGGGGTCGAGGCCGGAGGGCTCCACGGCCACGTAGGTCCTGGCCAGGAACTTGCTGTCCTCCTCGAAGGCGCGCAGTGCGGCCTTCTGGCCGGCGGCGTCGCCGTCGAAGGTGAAGATGATCTCCCCGCCGGTGCCGTCGTCCGAGATCAGCCGGCGGGCGATCTTGACGTGGTCGGAGCCGAACGCGGTGCCGCAGGTGGCCACGGCGGTGTCCACGCCGGACAGGTGCGCGGCCATCACGTCCGTGTACCCCTCCACCACGACGAGCTGGCGCTTCCTCGCGACGTTCCGCTTGGCCGCGTCGATGCCGTAGAGGACCTGTGACTTCTTGTAGAGCTGCGTCTCCGGGGTGTTGAGGTACTTCGGTCCCGGGTCGTCCTCGAAGAGCTTGCGTGCACCGAAGCCGATCGTGGCCCCGGTCATGTCCCGGATGGGCCAGACCAGCCGTCCGCGGAAGCGGTCGTAGATCCCGCGCTGGCCCTCGGAGAACAGCCCGGTGAGCTTCAGCTCGTCGTCCCGGAAGCCCTTGCGGCGCAGGTGGTTGAGCAGGTTGTCCCAGCCCTGCGGCGCGTAGCCGACGTTGAACTGCACCGCGTGCTCGGCGGTGAACCCACGGCCGGCCAGGAACTGCTGCCCGGTGGCGGCACCCTCGGTGCGCAGTTGGGACTGGAAGTACTCGTCGGCGACCTTGTTGGCCTCCAGGAGCCGCTGGCGCCGGCCGACCTGCTCACGGTCCGGGCCCGACCCGCCGTCCTCGTAGTGCAGTTCGATCCCGGCCCTGGCCGCCAGCCGCTCCACCGTCTCGGCGAAGGTGGTGTGCTCCATCTTCATCAGGAAGCTGATGACGTCCCCGGACTCCCCGCAGCCGAAGCAGTGGTAGGTCCCCACCGAGGGGCGGACGTGGAAGGAGGGGCTGCGCTCGTCGTGGAACGGGCAGAGGCCCTTGTAGGAGCCCACCCCGGCGCCGCGGAGCGTGACGAAGGCGTCCACGATCTCCTTGAGGTCCGTGCGCTCGCGGACACGATCGATGTCCTCGCGCTTGATCAGACCTGCCATGCCCTCCAGTCTAGGCGTGGGCGGGGCACGTCCGGCCCGGCCGTCCACCGGCCCGGTTGTCCACCGGCCCGTCGGCCCGGGTCACCGTGCGTGTCCGCCGTCGGGAACGGCCCACACCGGGCCCACCACGCGGACCCGGACCCTGTCACCGACCGAGGCCGGTGCCGCGAGGGAGCGCGAGCGGATCACGGTTCCATCCGGCAGGGCCAGGGCGGTGAGCGTGTCGTGGCCGTAGAACTCCACGTCCCGCACGGTGGCCACGGGGCCCTCGCCCGTCCCCGTCCCCACCGGGTCGATGCGCACCTGCTCGGGCCGCAGGACCAGGTGCGTGGCCCCCGGCCCGCCCGCGCGGACCTCCACCGGGCCGACTCCGGTGCGGACCCGTCCGGTCGGGTCCGCACCCGTGAACGGCAACAGGTCGGCGTCGCCCACGAAGGACGCCACCCAGGAGTCCGCCGGTTGCGCATAGACCGTCGAGGGAACCGCGTCCTGGCGCACCCGGCCCTCGCGCAGCACCACGACGCGGTCGGCCATGGACAGGGCCTCGTCCTGGTCGTGGGTGACCAGGATCGCGGTGGCCCCGTCCTCGTGGAGCGCGGCCCGGATGTCCCGGCGCAGCTCCACCCTCAGCGAGGCGTCCAGTGCGCCGAAGGGCTCGTCGAGCAGGACCAGCCGGGGCCGCGGCGCCAGCGCCCTCGCGAGGGCGACCCGCTGTTGCTGGCCGCCGGAGAGTTCGTGGGGCATGCGGTCCCCCAGTCCGGCGAGGTCCACCAGCGCGAGGCACTCCTCGATGCGCGCGGCCCCTCGCCGCTGCGTCCTCGGCAGTCCGAAGCCCACGTTCCCGGCCACGGACAGGTGGGGGAAGAGGGCTCCGTCCTGCGGCACGACGGCGACGTGGCGCCGGTGCGCGGGCACGTGCGTCCCGGGCAGGGCCACGGCCCGGTTGCCCAGGGCGATACGCCCCCCGTCGATGCGCTCGAAGCCGGCGATGCAGCGCAGCAGGGTGGTCTTCCCGCAGCCCGACGGACCCAGCACCGCCAGGAAACCGCCCTGTTCCAGCTGCAGGCCCACGTCCTGCAGGACGGGGCGGGACCGGTAGGACTTCCCGACCCCCGCCAGGTCCACCGCCAGGCTAGGGCGCGCTGCCGGGTCCCGGGGTCCAGACCCTGTCCGGGGGGCGGGGTTGACGGTGGATCTCATGACTGAACGTCCTCTACCGGTCGTCGGAGCGTGGTGGGGCCCGTGACGGCTCCGAGGTTGCCCACCTCGCCGGACACGGAGTCGACCAACAGGGGGGCCGCGGGCGCCGGGGCGAGGAGTGCCCCGTCCTCGACCACGGTGGCGTCGGACGGCGCCGGCCGGACGATCCCCGAGCGCTGGACGATCACCCAGGTCGGGACCGCCGCGAGGAGGACCAGCAACAGCGCGTAGGGTGCCGCCTCCGCGTACCGCCCGACGCCCGTGGCACTCCACAGCCGGGTGGCCAGGGTCTCCATGCCGGTGGGACGGAGCAGGAGGGTGGCCGGGAGTTCCTTCATGGCTGCCAGGAAGACCAGGGCGGCGCCGGCGCCGATGCCCGGCAGCGTGAGCGGCACGGTCACCCGCCGGAACATCTCCGCGGGGGTGGCCCCCAGGGACTGCCCGACCTCCTCCAGGGACGGTGGGGCCTGGGCGGCGGCGCCCACGACGGCCGCGACGCCCAGGGGCAGGAACAGGGTGGCGTAGGCCAGGGCCACCAGCCAGGAGGTCTGGTAGAGCGGCAGGACCACGGTGACGCCGAAGAACACCAGGGCCAGGGCCACCACGATGCCGGGCAGGCCGTGGGCGAGGTAGACCGCCCGCTCGACGAACCGGGTCAACCGCCCATGGTGCCGGGCCACGAGGATCCCGATCGGCAGGGCCAGCACCGTGGTCACGACGGCACCGAGCAGGGACAGCGTGAGGGAGCCGGCCGCGGCCTCGCCGATGCGCCCCCAGGCATCGGCCAGGGAGGTACCGGCCACGGTCCACCGCACCAGGGAGACCGCCGGGACGCCCAGGGCCACCAGGACCACCGCCCACAGACCGGTGGCGGCGGGCCAGCGCCAGGGGCCGAGGTCGGCCACTCCGGCGGGCCGGCCGGGCCGGGTGGAGGCGTAGCGGGTGCCGGCCCGGCGCGTCGCCCCCTCGCCCCACAGGATCAGTCCGGTCAGCAGGACCAGCAGCGTGGCCAGGGACAGCGCCTGGTCCCGGTTGAACCCCACGGTGTGCGCCGTGTAGATGGCTCGGGTGTACGTGTCGAGCCGGAGGATGGACACCGCCCCGAAGTCCGAGAGGACGTACAGCGAGGCGAGCAGGCCCCCGCCCACGATCGCCGGCCGCACCTGGGCCAGCGTGACGGTCACCAGCGTGTTGAACGGCCCCCGGCCGAGTGAGCGCGCCGCTTCCTCCTGTCCCGCGTCCACCCGGCTGAGCGCCGAGGCCACGGGCAGGAAGACATACGGGTAGGTGTAGAGGGTGAGGACGACGCAGGCTGCCGCGAAGCCCTCGAAGCGCCCGCCGGGCGCCCCGTTCCAGAGGTCGGCCACGGACACCCAGGTGAAGGCGGCCACGTAGGAGGGCACGGCCAGCGGCAGGGCCAGCAGGACGGCGAGGAGCCGGCGGTGGGGGACGGCGGCCCTGGTGACCAGCCAGGCCCCGGCCACCCCGATCACCAGGCTCGCGGCCGTGACGACGGCGGCCAGGGCCACCGAGGTGGCCGCCAGCCGGCCGGACCGCCACGTGAACACGGTGTCCAGCCATGCCGGCAGCCCCTGCTGGCCGGCCCGCAGCAGCAGGTAGCCCAGGGGGATCAGCGCGACCGCCGTGGCCACGAGGGCCACGGCGGTCAGCGCGGGATGGCGGCGGGCGGAGGTCAGAGCAGCCCCGCCTGCGTGATCATCTCGATCGTCTGCTCCAGGTCGTCGAGGTCGTTGAGGTTGACCTGGGGTGCCTCGAGCTCGTCGAGGGAGGGCACGCCCTGTGGCGCCTCGGCGCCCTCGATCATCGCGTACTCGTTGGTCTCCTCGACGAAATAGGACTGGCCCTCCTCGGACAGCAGGTAGTCGATGAGGGCCTGGGCATCGCCGTCGGGCTGCTCCCCCACCAGCCCGGCACCGGAGACGTTGACGAGGGCTCCGGTGTCCTGCGCGCCGAAGAAGTGCATGCGGACCGACAGGTCCTGCGGGTCCACGCCCTTCTCCTGGGCGAGCTCATGCACGTAGTAGTGGTTGACCAGGCCTGCGTCGATGGCGCCCGAGTCCACGTCCGCCACGATGTGACCGTTCTTCTCCCGGATCTGGGGGTCGTTCGCGGCCAGGCCCTCCAGCCACGCCCGGGCCGCCTCGTCGCCCTCCATGACCCTCATCGCGGTGATGAACGACTGGAACGAGGCGTTGGTCGGCGCGACGCCGACCCGGCCTTTCCACTCCTGGGAGACGAGCTCGTCCACCGACTGCGGCAGCTCGTCCTCCGAGACCTGGTCCGGGTTGTACACGAGGACCCGTGACCGGCCCGTGAGGCCCACCCAGTCCCCGTCCGTGGAGCGGTAGGACTCCGGCACGGCGTCGACGGTCTCCTGGGGCAGGGCCTCCAGCAGTCCGGCCTGCGAGACGGCGCCCAGGGCCCCGGCGTCCTGTGCCAGGAACACCTCGGCCGGGGACCGGTCACCCTCCTCGAGCAGCTGGGCGGCCATGCCGGCGGTGTCGCCGTATCGCACGTCGACCTCGATGCCGGTCTCCTCGGTGAACCGGTCCAGGATCGGCTGCACGAGTTCCTCGTTGCGGCCGGAGTAGAGCGTCAGTTGGCCGTCCCCCTCGGTCGGGGCCCCCGTGGTCCCCTCCCCCGTCGCCTCCCCCGTGGCCCCGGCCGTGTCCGGGGCCGGCGCGGTGGCCGTGTCCGTGGAGGGCTGTCCGCCCGAGCATGCCGTCAGGCCGAGCACCACGGCGAGCGGGAGGGCGAGGGCGAGGGGGGTACGGCGGTGGTTCATCGGCTGGCTTCCTGTCCTGACGTCTGGAGGAGATCCCGGCGCGCCCTTCCGAGTCCGCCGGGGCCCTGGGTGAGGTAAGTCTCACCTAACCCGAGCAGCACCCAGAATACACAACACCCCCCTTGCGCAATAGGACGGCCCCGGGGTGCCCCGTCGGACGGGATTACCCCGGGGCCGGCCCGGCGGGGAGCGCGGGGAGGACTACACCCCGGCCGGGGTGCGCTCGGCGGTCCCGGCGGCCGAGCCGGCGTCGCCACCGGTGCGGCCTGAGCCGCCCCCCTGCGCCCGACGCATGGTCCGCATGCCGGTGACGGCCAGCCCGCCGAGGGCGCCCGCGACGGCGAAACCGAAGAAGCCCCAGGGGTAGGCGATGCCGGCGGTGACGAGGGTGCCGCCCATGATCGGCCCGGAGATGGCGCCGAGGCGGCCCACGCCGGCGGCCATGCCGAGGGCCGTGCCGCGGACCTTCGGCGGGTAGTTGGTGGCGGCGAAGGCGTAGACCAGGTTCTGCGCGGAGAACACGAAGCAACCGGTGATGAAGATCATCACGTAGATGCCCAGCAGCGGCAGCTTGATCGCCAGGGCGGCCAGCAGGATGGCCGAGGCCAGGAACCAGATGATGGCCGCGTTGCGCGGGGTGATGGCGTCCCCCACCCGTCCGGCGACGAGGAGGCCGATGACCGCGCCGGCGTTGAGCACCACGAGGAAGCCCAGGGAGTTGCCGAGGTCGTAGTCGGCGGCGCGCATGATCTGGGGCAGCCAGGTGTTCAGGCCGTAGACCAGCAGCAGGCCCATGAAGGAGGCGATCCACATGAACACGGTGTTGCGGCGGTAGGTGGCGGAGAGCAGCAGCGAGGCGCCCTGCTTCTCGGGACCGGCACGCTCCGGGGAGGCCTCGGCGAAGGCGCGATCGGGTTCCTCGTCGATCTCGACGCCGTAGTGCGCGGCCACGGTGTGGGCGTCCTGGATCCGGCCCCTGGAGAGCAGGTAGTCCGGGGACTCCGGCAGGAAGCGCCACATCAGCGGCACGAGGACCAGGGCCGGCAGGCCCCCGAGGAAGAACATCTCGCGCCAGCCGGAGACGGTGTTGGCGGCGGCCCAGATCGCCAGCAGGGCGGTCACGACGGCACCCACGTGGTAACCGGTCATCATCAGCGTGGTGGCGTTGGAGCCCTTCTTGTGCCCGGCGAACTCCGTGACCATGGAGATGCCGGTCGGCAGGCAGCCGCCCAGGCCGAGGCCGGCCAGGAAGCGCAGCAGGCCGATGGTGAAGGCGTCCTGGGCGAAGCCGGTGACGAAGGTCAGCACGGAGAAGGCGATCACGGCGCCGATGAGCAGCTTGCGGCGGCCGAACCGGTCCGTCAGCCAGCCCATCCCGAGGGCGCCCACCATCATGCCGACGAGCCCGGCGGTGGCGATGACGGTGCCGTCGGCGTTGTCGATGCCCATGGCCGGGTCGGAGGTGAGCATGGGCATGATGGCGCCGAGCACGACGGCGTCGAAGCCGTCGAGGAAGACGGCGAACCAGCACAGCGGGGCCACCCAGTTGCGGCCGCGCAACACGAGTGAGCCGGACCCGCCGGCGGGGCGGGCGGTGGTGGACGTGGACATGGAACCTCCGGGACAGGGCAGGTACTTGGGGAATGGATGCGCGTGGGCGCTGGGGGTGAGTCCTACGTCATGGCGGACCATGACGATGCTCACAAGAAGCCTGACCACTATACCGTACGTATACGAACTGAGTAGACCCCGGTCACAGGGCGCCGAGACGCCGGCCACGCGGGTTCCCGCCCGAGACCCGGTCGATCCGTCTACAGTGGCCTCGTGACGGATCCCGATCTTCCCGGACTGACCGAGGCCGCCGAACTGGCCCGCGACGCGCGGCGGGTCGTCGTGCTGTCCGGCGCCGGCATGAGCGCCGAGTCCGGAGTGCCCACCTTCCGGGACGCACAGACCGGCCTGTGGGAGCGGTACAGCCCCGAGCAGCTGGCCACCGAGGAGGCCTGGTACGCCGACCCCGGGCTGGTCTGGTCCTGGTACCAGTGGCGGGCCCGGCTGGTGCGGTCCTGCTCCCCGAACCCCGGACACCGGGCGATCGCCGCCTGGCAGCGGGCCCGGAGCATCCCCGACGCCGGCTCCCTGGTCATCTCCACCCAGAACGTGGACGACCTGCACGAACGCGCCGGCGCCGACGTGCTGGCCCACCTGCACGGTTCCCTGTTCGACTACCGCTGCGCGGACTGCGGCACCCAGGCCGACCACGATCCGGGCTCGGCGGGCGACGGGGCCCCCGGTCAGGCGAGCCCCTCCGCCCCGGCGGCCGGCAGCGAGGCAGACCTGGAACAGCTGCTTCGACGGCCCCCGCCGCCGTGCCCCGCGTGCGGGACCGGGCGGTTGCGGCCGGGCATCGTCTGGTTCGGCGAGATGCTCCCGCAGCAGGCCCTCGAGGACACCTACGCCGCCCTGGACTCCTGTGACCTCGCCGTCGTGGTCGGCACCTCGGCCGTCGTGCAGCCGGCCGCCTCGCTGCCGTACGTCGCGCTGGGAGCCGGGGCCGCCGTCGTCGAGGTCAATCCCGAGGTGACCGAGTTCTCCACCGCCGCCACCGTGCACGTGCCCGGCACCGCCGGCACGGTCCTGCCGGCCCTGGCCCGGGCCGTCCTGGGATGAGGGCCATGTCCGCCGCCGAGGACACCGCCACCCCCGCACCGACCGTGGAGTCCGTCCTGACAGCGCTGGCCGCGCTCGAGGACCCGCGGATGCGCGCCGCGAACGAGAGACGCGGGGACGACCACGGGGTGAACCTGACCAGGCTCCGCGGGGTGGCCAAGACGGTCCGGACCGACCACGAGCTGGCGATCCGGCTCTGGGCCACGGACCACACGGCGGCCCGACTGGTCGCCCTGCTGACGTGCTCCCCGCGGAAGTACGGGCCCGAGGAGCTGGACACCATGCTGCGCCAGGCCCGCGCCCCGAAGGTGCGGGACTGGCTGCTGAACTACGTGGTCAAGAAGTCCCCGCACCTGGAGCAGCTGCGGCTGGCCTGGACCGGGGACCCGGACCCGGTGGTCGCCGGCGCCGGCTGGGACCTCATCAGCCACCAGGTGCACAAGAGGCCGGAGGTCCTGGACCTGCCCGCCCTGCTGGACACCATCGAGGCGCGGATGAAGGACGCCCCGGAGCCCCTGCAGTGGTCGATGAACACCACGCTGGCCGCGATCGGCATCGAGCACCCGGACCTGCGTGCCCGGGCCGTCGGCATCGGCGAGCGCCTGGGAGTGCTCAAGGACTACCCGACTCCCCCGAACTGCACCTCACCGTTCGCCCCGGCCTGGATCGCCGAGATCGTGCGGCGCCGGGAGGCCACCGGCTGACCGTGCTGCCCTCGCCGGCCCGGAGTGGGCACGGACGGGGACGGATCAGACCCAGGTCCGGGAGAACTGCTCCCCGCGGACCAGGGTGGCGTGCCACTCCAGGGCCGTGGAGTCGGTCAGCGAGGCCACCTGGTCGATGACCACGCGGCGGCGGGCGCCATCGTCCGCGGCCTCCCGCCAGTCCTGGGCGAACATCGGGTCCAGGTAGCGGTCCCCGGTGGACCAGAGCAGTTCCACCAGCTCGCCGAGCAGTTCCCGCTGTCGGGCGTAGAGCGGCTGGCGGGCCTCGGAACTCATCACGTAGGCGGCCGCGATGCCCTTCATGGTGGCGATCTCGATGGCCGTCTCGGCGGGGACCACCACGTCCGCACCGTGCCGGGTGAGCGGATCGTTGCCGAAGACCTCGCGAGTGGCGTCGAAGGCGGCGTTGGAGAACCGGCCGATGAGCTGACTGGTCATGTCCTTCAGCGCGGCCCGGGAGCGCCGGGTGCCGTCGGCCTCCGCGACCCACACGTCCGTGGCCTCGAGCCGCTCCAGCGCCGCCTCGACCTCGGCCGGATCGGTCTCGGGCAGGTACCACTGCAGCGTGCGCTCGATGACGAGCTCCCGATGGGAGGCATCCTGCAGCCAGTGCAGCTGGAACTGGCCGTTGACGATCCCGTCCTCGACGTCGTGCACGGAGTAGGAGATGTCGTCGGCCAGATCCATGACCTGGGCCTCCATGGACTTCCGGAGACCGGTGACGCCGCGGCGGAACCACGCGAAGACCGGCAGGTCGTCCGCGTAGACGCCGAACTTGCGGCTGCGCTTGCCGTCCGGGTCCAGCGGGGCGTCCTGGCGGGCCCACGGGTACTTGCAGGAGGCGTCGAGCGAGGCGCGGGTCAGGTTCAGCCCCGCCGAGGTGCCGTCGCCGAAGAACTTCTTGGTCTCCAGCCGGGCCAGCAGCCGCAGGGTCTGGGCGTTGCCCTCGAAGCCGCCGATGTCCTGGCTGAGGGCGTTCAGCGCCCGCTCCCCGTTGTGCCCGAAGGGCGGGTGGCCGAGGTCGTGGGACAGGCAGGCGGCGTCCACGACGTCCGGGTCACACCCCAGGGACCGTCCCAGCTCCCGGCCCACCTGGGCCACCTCGAGGGAGTGGGTCAGCCGGGTGCGCGCGAAGTCGTCCTCGTCCGGGGCGACCACCTGGGTCTTGGCCCCCAGCCGGCGCAGCGCGGAGGAGTGCAGGATGCGGGCCCGGTCCCGTTCGAAGTCCGAGCGGTAGGAGCTCTTGGGCGGTTCCGGCAGCCAGCGCTCGCGGTCCCAGGCCGAGTAGCCGGGCAGGGCGGCCGGCCTGCCCGCGTAGGGTGGCCGGCCCTCCGGGCCGAACAGTACGGCCTGATGCGCCCGCGGCCGTCCGCGCGGCGGCACGGGCGCGGAGGGCGACGCCGGCTCAGCCACCCGAGACGTCCAGCTCGGCGGCGGCGATCATCGACTTCTGCTCGGCGTTGAGCTCCCGGGAGTCCAGCCACCCCTCGGGCAGGTGGGGGCGCTTGGGCGAGCCCGCGCGCCCACGCGGTCCCTCGGCGTCAGGACCCGGGTACGGGGCGGTGGGGTCCAGCTCGTCCAGCAGGGCCCGCAGGGTGACCAGGTCCGGCACCTGGGCGAGCTTGGCGCGCAGCTCCCCGCCCACCTGATAGCCCTTGAAGTACCAGGCCACGTGCTTGCGGATGTCCCGCAGGGCCTTGTCCTCGTCCCCGCCGAAGGTGTCCACCAACAGCTCGGCGTGCCGGTAGAAGGTGTCTGCGACGGTGGCCAGGCCGGGGCGGAAGCGCTCGTCCGAGCCCTCGAAGGCATTCTGCAGGTCCCCGAAGAGCCAGGGCCGGCCCTGGCAGCCGCGCCCGATGACGACGCCGTCCACGCCGGTGTGCCGCACCATGGCGATGGCGTCCTCGGCGCTCCAGATGTCCCCGTTGCCCAGCACGGGGATGTCCGGCAGGGCCTCGCGCAGGCGGGCGATGGAGTCCCAGTCCGCGGTGCCCGAGTAGTGCTGTTCCATGGTGCGCCCGTGCAGGGCGACGGCGGCCACGCCCAGATCCCGGGCGGTGCGGCCGGCGTCGAGATAGGTCAGGTGGTCCTCGTCGATGCCGCGGCGCATCTTCACGGTGACCGGGATGTCCTTCCTGGAGGCCTCGCGCACGGCGGCGCCGACGATCGAGGCGAACAGCTCGGACTTCCACGGCAGGGCCGAGCCGCCACCGCGCTTGGTGACCTTGGGCACGGGGCAGCCGAAGTTCAGGTCCACGTGGTCCGCCCGGTCCTCCTCCACGAGCATCCGCACGGCCTGGCCGGTGGTGACCGGGTCCACGGAGTAGACCTGCACCGATCGGGGCGTCTCGTCCGGGTCGTGGTGGATGATCCGCAGGGACTCGGGCCGGCGCTCCACGAGGGCGCGGGCGGTCACCATCTCGGAGACGTAGAGGCCGCCGCCGTACTCACGGCAGAGCCGGCGGAAGGCGGTGTTGGTGATCCCGGCCATGGGGGCCAGCACCACGGGCACGTCGATGGTCAGCGGGCCCAGCTGCAGGGCGGGCAGGTTGAGTCGTCCTGGAGTCGGGGCCGCGTGCTGGGAAACGGGGGAAGCGTCAGTCACGGCAGTCATTGCACCCATTATCCCAGAGATGGCCGTGTGCCGCCGCGCCGTCCACGGGGGGTGGAAGATCCCCGGTGGATGGGGTGTTATGCCAACCATGAGTGAACGGAAGAAGATCGGGTTCCTGAACTTCGGGCACTGGAGTTCCGTGCCCGGGTCCCGCACCCCGGACGCGGGCGCGACGCTGACCCAGACGATCGAGATGGCGGTGGCCGCGGAGGAGGCCGGCATGGACGGCGCCTGGGTCAGGTCCCATCACTTCCAGCACATGATCTCCTCCCCGTTCCCCCTGCTGGCCGCGATGGGCGCGGTCACCCGGACCATCGCCCTGGGCACCGGCGTGATCGACCTGCGGTACGAGAACCCCCTCTACATGGCGGAGGAGGCGGCGACGGCGGACCTCATCTCCGGCGGCCGGCTCCAGCTGGGCATCTCCCGCGGATCGCCCGAGGCGGCGCGGGACGGCCAGCACCAGTTCGGCTACGCCCCGGCCGAGGGACAGAGCTGGTCGGACCTGGCGCAGGAACGGGGCCGGCGGTTCCGGCAGGCCATCTCCGGGGAGACGATCGCCGAGGCCGACCCGAACTCCGGGTGGGCTCCCCCCGGACAGGACATGCTGTCCGTCCAGCCGCAGTCCCGTGACCTGGTCAACCGGATCTGGTGGGGTTCGGGCACCATCGCCTCCGGCGTGCGGGCCGCGCAGCAGGGTTACCACCTGCTCTCCTCCACCCTGCTCCTGCAGGACGACGGCCGGCCCTTCCACGTCCAGCAGGCCGACCAGATCACCCAGTACCGGGCCGCCTACGCGGAGTCCGGCCACACCACCGGCGGGATGACCGCCGTCACCCGGTCGGTGTTCCCCATCGTCTCCGCCGAGGACGACCGGTACTTCGGCGGCCGGAAGGGGGCCAAGGACTCCTTCGGCCACCTCGAGGGCGGCCGGGCACGCAGCGGACCGACGTACTCGGGTACCCCGGAGGAGGTCGCCGCCCTGCTGCGCCAGGACGAGGCCGTCCAGGCCGCGGACTGGGTCCTGCTGGCCAACCCGAACCAGCTCGGCGTGGAGTACAACGCGCACCTGTTCGCGCAGTGGGCCGAACTGGCCAGGGTCCTCGGCTGGCAGTGACCGGCATACCGAGCCGTCCCGAGACACCCGGCGTCTGCCCGGGGGCGTTGATAGCCTTGGAGGGCTGGGCTCGATCGCCCCGTACACCCCACCGCCGGCAGACGGGAGCCTGACCCCATGGAGTTCTGGGTCATCATGCTCATCGTGTTCGTCGTGGTGGCCGGCGTCGGCGGGTGGGCCGGCGTCGCCGCCATCCGGCGCAGCCAGCTCACCGGCCGGCAGGAGCGCTGGCGGGAACTGGAACGGCGCTTCCACCGGGTGACCATGGATGCCGAACGCTACGACCGCAGCCCCGGTGACGCGCTGGCGGCCCCGGGGTGGCTGGACCGGTCCAGCCCCGTGGTCCGGGGCTTCTCGGGGACCCTCAAGCGGGCCGCCCGGGACAAGTACGCACTGGAACGGTCCGTGGACCCCGCCCCCGGCGCCAGGGGCCGGAACGCCGGCTCCGGGGACACGGCCTCCCGGCTCTCACCCACCGAGAAGGACCTGGAGTCCCTCGAACTGCTGGTGGAACGGGTCGAGGACGCCTACCGGGACGCCGACCGTGCCGTGCGCACCACCGGCTGGAGCACGCCCGGCACCCTGCACGTCCCCCACGCCCAGTTCCTGCTCGACCCCCGCTGGGGACGGCCGGCCGTCCTGCCGCGGCTGGGTGCCGTCACCGCCCGGGACGCCGAACGCTCCGTCAAGGACTTCCTGGATGCGACCTACCCCCTGCGCCGGGAGAAGGCCCTCAAGGCGCTGAGGGAACGCGCGGACGGCGCCGGCGCCGCGTACCGGGCCCAGAAGGCCCTGGAGAGGCTCATGGCCACCCAGCGGTACACGGTGGACCGCTACGGGTTCCTCTGGCCAGGCTCCACGGAGATCGAGCACTGGGGCGTCTACCGCACCTTCGGCCGCCCGGCGGACCTGCCGCTGGACGATGCCCCGCCCGTGGAGATCGCCAACGCCCTGTGGTCCCTGCTCCCGGACGGCAGATGCCTGCCCGAGGAGGAACTGCTCGAGGAGGCGCGCACCCTGCTGGGTGCCAACGGCGGTATCGGCACCGGGATCACCGAGAGCCTCAACGCGGGGATCGTCCGCGGCGTGCAGAGCCTGCCGGAGAACGTCCGGAAGGTCATCCAGGACGTCGTCCCGAACGGCACCTTCATCCCCTCCCCCAGGCCCCGGATGGACCAGCGCCTGCACGAGGGACTGCTCGAGGGCCTCGTCACCGGGCGCCTGCAGCGCACCGCCGACGGACGGATCTGCCGCCTGCGCGCCGCCTGGCCGA